>JBKJUB010000088.1:0-10800 GCA_046590765.1 Sphingomicrobium sp.
GCTAAGATATTGAGCCCCGAAAAGACCGTCATCCTACCCGACATGGACGCCGGTTGCAGCCTCGAGGATTCATGCCCGCCCGACCAGTTCAAGGCGTTCCGCGAAGCCCATCCCGACCATATCGCGCTGACCTACATCAATTGCTCGGCGGAGGTGAAAGCGCTCAGCGACATCATCGTTACCTCGTCGTCGGCCGAAGCGATCCTCAGCCAGATTCCCAAGGATCAGAAGATCATCTTCGGCCCCGATCGCCACCTCGGCGGCTATCTCGCGCGCCGGTTTGATCGCGAGATGCTGCTGTGGCCGGGCATCTGCATCGTCCACCAGGCGTTTTCGGAAACCGAGCTGCTCAAACTCAAGGCCCAATATCCCGGCGCCCCGGTCGCGGCGCATCCCGAATGCCCGCCGCACATCATCGATCATGCCGACATGGTCGGATCGACCAGCGCGATTTTGAAGTTCGCTGTCGACAGCCCGGCGCAAGTGATCCTGGTCGCGACCGAGCCGCACATCATCCACCAGATGGAGAAGGCAGCACCCGGCAAAACCTTCATTGGCACGCCCGGCGGCGACGGCAATTGCAACTGCAACATGTGCCCGTACATGGCATTGAACACGCTCGAGAAACTCTACGTCTCCTTGCGTGACCTCAAGCCGCAGATCGAGCTGTCGACCAGCCTGATGGACGCTGCGCGGGTGCCGTTAGAGCGGATGCTAGACATGGCCGGGCACACCGTCGGCCAGGGCGATGTCGGCCGACCCAAGTTAAGCGGCGACTGAGGCCGTCGCTGCCGCAGCGGCGCGTTCAAGCATCATTACCCGCCGCGGCTTGTTCATCGCCCGGCTAGTGCCGCTGGCGACGTCGGCGAACGATATCGCCCAGGTCGGATCGATGGCCAGCGCTTCCTTGCGCAGCCGGATGTCGGAATAGGCCCAGCTCATCGCTTTGAGGCGTTTGGTGCGCGGCGCGGCGATAAATTCAATCACTGCGCGCGATGCAGGGCCCATCATCCGGGCCAGGCGATCGAAATAAGTGTGCAACTCCGCCTGTGGGACGTGCTGGATGACGGTGTGCGAAAAGATGAAGTGCGGGCTCCATACCCCGATCAAGTCGATCAATTCGTCGCTGATGGCGGACAGACGCGGTCGCTTGTCGTCAATCTGTGACGGATCGAGCAGCGCGCGACCGTCATCGATGAATGTCTCGCTGACATCGATTCCCCAATAATTTCCCTGGTCGGCAAAGCGGATCGCATGCTGGCCAACCCGCAGGCTGCCGCATCCATAATCGACGATCCGCATTCCTGGATCGATCCCGGCGGCGCGGTATTCGCGCCAGGCGTTGCGCCCCCGGGTTGCAAAGTTGGCGCGGTTCCAGTCGACCTGGTTGCCGAGTTCGTGATCGAACCCCTGGCTGCCGAGAGTCGGGTGCGCCTTACCGCGATCGAGGTGCTGCCGCACATGATCGACATAATAATCGCTGAACGGTTTGCCGGGATTGCGCCGCCGCCATGCCGCCGCATTTCGATCAGCCCACCAGATTGAAAAACCGCGGGCGAACGCCAGCCGTTCAATCCCTTTTTCCACAAAGCGTTTGGTGAGCATCCTGGTCTCCCGCTTGCCCAGCGGCGACCAATCCGGCGCGGCTGTTACAGGAGCGTGACCCTAGTCACGCCGACATTGGGGCCGGCTTGCCTAAAGATTGATTATTCCCAATGCAGCGAAGTGTGACTCAGCCCGGCTCGGTCGGAAACTTGACTTCAGCGGAAAGCCCCGGCCGATGGTCGGAAAAGTGCATCCTTCCGCCATGCAGTCCGACGATCGCAGCGACTAAATTGAGTCCAAGGCCATGCCCCGCCGTCGAACGGCTATGCTCTAGCCGGATAAATCTCTTGGTGATGCTTGCTCGATCCTCGGCCGGGACGCCGGGCCCGTTGTCGGCCACTGCAATCCGAGCGTGCGTGCCATCCCGTTCCAAAGCGACCTGGATCGCTGTCCCAACCGGCGTGTGCCGCTGCGCATTTTCGAGCAAATTGATCACCACCTGAGCGACCAGTTCGCGGTCTCCATCAATTTCCAGACCGGGCTCGACCGACCAAGTCAGGCTGCGTCCTTGCTCCTGCACTGCGGGCGCATAACTTTCGGCCAAATCGGTGATCAACGCGCTAAGATCGAAGCGCTCGAATAATCGCCGTATCTGTCCGCTTTCAACTTCGGAAATGCGCAGGATGGCCGCGAACAGCGACAGGATTTCGTCGACCCGGTTGATCCCGTCAGCGATCACCGCGCGCTGGGCCTCGACCTCGGGCGCGCGGCCGCTTTCCTCGAGCGCGTTGCGCAGCCGGGTCAGCGGGGTGCGCAGATCATGCGCGACATCGCTCGACACCTGGCGCAGATTGTCGAGCAGCCGCTGGATCATTTCGAGCATCGTATTGAGCACGCCGGCGAGCTGGTCGAACTCGTCGCGGCGCTCGCTAACCGGCATTCGCCGACTGAAATCGCCGTCGATGATCGCCTCGGCAGCGCCGCCGATCGCGGTCAGCCTACGGCGCAAATATCCACCGAGCAGAAGCGCGCCGCCAAACCCGAGCGCGATCACCGCGAGGAACCCGGCGATAAAGGTAATCAGCACCGTCTTGTCGATCTGCTCGATCCATTCGCGGTCGGCGGTGATCACCAGCCGTTGATGGTCGGGCAAATCGATCGCCAGTGCGCGGCCGGTATCCGCCCCCTCGGCCGGATCGGTGAAGACGATGTCTTGCCATCCTGCCCGTGGCATCTTGGTATCAAGCGTTCCCATCACCCGGTGACCATCGGGCGTGAACACCGCATAATAAAGCTGTGCCGCCGTGCTCAACCGCTCGCGTTCGTTGATCGCAATTGCCAGTTCCTTGGGACCGCCCGACCGATATTCCAGGACCATCGTGTCGGCTTCATCGCGGATCATCACGTCGAGCTGGCGGGTGAAAGCGGCGTGCATCGCCCAGAACACGATCACCCCGAGCAACGCAATGCCAAGCGCGATCGCCGCCGAATAGACGAACGCAATGCGGTAAGCGGCGCTGTTGCTAAGCCGCTTCACACGGCCTCAATCGATAGCCGACCCCGCGCAATGTTTCGATCAGATCAGTCTTGTCGCCCTCGTTGATCTTGGCGCGGAGACGGCTGATGTGGGTTTCGACAATGTTGGTCTGCGGGTCGAAATGGAACCCCCACACGCGCTCGAGCAGCATTGTCCGGGTGACCGCTTTCTCGGCATTGCGGAGCAGTTCCTCGAGTAACCTGAATTCGCGCGGCTGCAGCGTGACCAGCTGGCCATCACGCCGGACTTCGCGGCGAAGCAGGTCCATCGACAGTCCGTCGCATTCGAGCTTGGTGAGTGGCGCATTGATCGGCCCGCGCCGCGCCAGCGCATTGACCCGCGCGGCCAGTTCGGAAAATGCGAACGGCTTGACCAGATAATCGTCGGCCCCCGCTTCCAGTCCCTCGACCCGGTCCTCGATCCGTCCGAGTGCGGTCAGGATCAGCACCGGCAGCTCGATTTTCGCCGCGCGCAACCGGCGGAGCACCGCCACCCCGTCCATTTCGGGCAGCATCCGGTCGAGCAGGATCAGATCGAACGGCTCGGTCGTCGCGAGGTGAAGTGCATCGACGCCGGTGTCGGCGCGGACGACATTATGGCCGAGCTCGTCGAGTCCGCGGGCGACGAACTCGGCCGTTTCAATGTCATCCTCGGCGAGGAGGATCCTCATTGCGGGAACGCCGGCTTAGTCGCGATCGACCTTCCCCTCGCTCTTATTTTCGATGATTTTGCCGTTCATCGCATTGACGCCGATTTCCTGGACATGGCTTTTTTGCTGGATATCGAAGGAATAGCGCCATCCGCCGGCTTCCTTCTCATATTCGCTCTTGATCAATTTGCCGGGTGCAGCACGAAGCGCGATCGCGCGAGCCTTGGTCAGGGTGATCTTGGCGACCGGGGCGGCGGTAGCAGCAGCGGTGGCTGCCTGGGCGGAACCGGCGACAAGCAATCCGGCGGCAATCATCGCGGTGGTGGCTGGGATCTTGAACATGGAAGATACTCCTTGGTTGAGCGTCAGGGGGATGTTCGCAATAGACCCGCCAGCCTTACCCCCGTGTTTCCCCGCCAATACCATTTCGCAAGGTTGATGAACGACTTAGCGATGGCGACGAACGCGTCCGCGATTGCTGTCAACCGTATCGAACGATACAATCGCAGTGCCGTCCTGACCAAGCGGCACGACCGCTGTCCCGAACGCTTCGCGATACCCGCCGGTGCCGATCGCAACCCCGATTTCGCCTTCGATCCGCCGCGCTTCGGGGGCCGCGCCCGCCTCGCGTTTGGCTGCCGCTGCATCGAGGATCGCCTCGACCTCAACCGGGCTTAGCCGGCGGACATCGGCCGTCGCTGGCCGGTCTGCGGCGACCCCGGGCGCAGCGACCAGCGCGACCGCCGTCAACCAATGTGCAAAGCGCATCTTCATTCGCCTGTCATGCACCCACATTCCGGCGAAGCCAAATCTGCTGCGGATCATCCTCAACTCATCGCCGCCAAGCACCGGCCCACGGTTAATCGGCCCCATTGTTCAGTTTGACGCAACCCGTAGCGCTGGAAAACGTTGAGCATCCGAACCAAAACCACAATGATTGGAATTTCTCATGCGTACGATCTTTTCCAAAGTTCTCATGGCGACCGCGATCAGCGCCACCTCGATGACCGCCATGGCGGTCCCGGCCGAAGCTCACCGTAACGGTCGCAAGCATTATCACAGCGCTGCTTACTATAAGAAATATTGCCATCATTCGCCGGCCACCACTGGCGCAGTCGCTGGCGGCGTCGGCGGCGCAGTGCTCGGCAGCCAGGTGCTCGGCCACGGCCTGCTCGGCGTTGGTGCCGGCGCGGTCGCCGGTGTTGTCGCCGGCAAGGCGATCGATCGCACGCTGACGGCCCGCCGTCGCTGCCGCTAAACCCGGAATCATCGATCCGTCGATGAATCTCGCCCCGCGTCATCATCCGATGGCGCGGGGCGATGAACGTCTGCCCGCGATCATTGCGGTGATCATCGTCCATCTCGCCCTCGGCTTTGCCCTGGTGCGCGGGCTGGCGGTGCAATTCCTTCCCCCCGCAGCGCCGTTGACCCGGCTGATCGAGCTGTCGCTGCCCCCGGTCCCGCCGCCGCCGACCTTCGTGCCGCAGCCAAAACCTGCCAAATCACGCGCCGCTGCCGCGCCCGCGCTGCTCGCGCCCAAAGGCGGACCACAGGGTTCGGCCAAGCTCAAAACCCTCGCTCCGGACGTTACCCGTTCCCCGATCACAACCACGCCCGCACCCGGTGGTGGCGCTGGCAGCGGCACCGCAATTGGTAGCGGGGCAGGCGGCGGAACCGGCGGCAATGGCAATGGCGATGGTGCTGGCGGCGACGACGGTGGCGGCGAACTCGAACAAATTGCGGGCAGCATCACCAACCGTGATTACCCGCGCGCGCTCGGCCAGGCGGGAATTGGCGGAACGGTTGAACTGACCTTCATGGTCGAGGTCACGGGGCGCGTCGGGCGCTGTACGGTCACCCGCTCGAGCGGCTCGCCTGAGCTCGACCAGCTCACCTGCCAGCTGGTACAGCAACGCTTCCGCTTCCGCCCGGCGACTGATCGCAACGGCCGTCCGGTAGCCGAGGAAGTCGATCTAGAGCACGTCTGGGAAACCCGCCGCCGCTAGCGCGGTTACGTCCCGTTCGGGGGGTTGGACGAATGAGCGGTGACGTCAATCGTCCCCGTACCCGGGTGATGCTTGTCGAGGTGGCGTTTGATGATCCTGAGGTTGCGGCTGTTCGAGCGGAAGAAGAAATCGGGCACTGCGCCGATGAACGGGATCAGCCCGAGCAGCCAGTCGACGCCGATATTGCCCGCCATCCGCACCACTGACGATTTCGGCATGCCAAGGTTGCGCGCTTCCCACGCAAGGTAAGCGCCGAGCACCGCCGCGGCGGTCGGCCCGACCACGGGAACGAAATCGAGCAGCACGTCGAGCCCGACTCCGCGATTGAGCCCCGGCACCTGGATCAGATTCTCCATCGCCCGCTCCAGCGCCTCAACCCGGGTGCGGACCGACTGCGGGTCGCTCGACAAAGCCGGAAAGGGGCGGCGGTCGCTGTCATTGATGCGCATTGCTTGGTTATTCCTACTGACCGTCGCGACTCAATCGATCGCGTAATGCCGTCAACGGATGGCGCGCGACGACGTTCTCGGCAAAGCCTTGCACCCGATTGCCGACCAAAGACCAGCGCACCGGTGCGGCCAGCGGGATGAACAAGGTCTGCTGCTCGATCTGGCGATTGGCCTCAATGATGAACGCGGCGCGTTGGTCGGCGACGGTCGCAGCGCGCGCCGACTCCATCGCCGTATCGGCCTCGCTCGAACATAACGGGACGATCGTGCAGCGGAACGACCGTACGAACCAGGCCGGCGAGGCCGAGGGCGCAACCATGTCGATCAGTCGAAGATCGGCCACGCGGTCAGGCGCGGCGCGGACCAGCATGATCCCGATCGCCCCCCAGTCGGCGACCAATCGGTCGAACAGGATGGTCGCGCCAGGTCCCTCGGGCAAGGCGATGGCCAGGTTGATCGGGCCGCCCGATCCGGCAATCGCCTTGGCTTCGGCGGCCATTCTGGGGCGTCGATCGGCGATCGGACTCGCCAGCCAGTCGGGCTGGGCGGGGGCACCAAGGCCTTCAAGCCCCGCCTGGAGCAAGGTCGCGCGCGGTACCAGCCCCGGTACCGCCAGTGCCGCGACCAGTGCATCGCGGTCGATTGCCCGGTTGAGCAGGCTTCGCAACAAGGGATTGACCAGCGGGCCGGTGCGCCGCGTCGGGACCAATCCAAACAGCCCTGCGACGGGGTCGAAATGAAGCGCCGCACGCGCAATCTTGGCCTGCCGCACATCGGGCAGATCGGCGAATGTCCCGCCAAGCACCAGATCGGCTTTGCCCGCCCCAAATGCCGCGATTGCTGCCTTGGCCGGGGCGACGCTCAAATCGACCCGATCGCGCTGGTCGGGGCCATCGACCACCCGCTCGACGCGCAGCAATGTCACTGCGCCTTTGGCGGCGGTTCGAAGTTCGGGCTGGAATGGCCCGGTGCCAATCCCCTCGCGGGTCAGTCCGAATTCGGGCTGGGCGAGTAATTGCAGGAGGTTGGGGCGCGGCGCACTGAGGCGGATTTCGATCACCCGGTCGGTCATCGCGACGACTTCCTGGACCGCGCCGAGTGTGTCCTTGGCCGGGTTGCGGCTGGACGGGCGCAGCTGGCGGGTGAGCAATCGGGCGACGTCGCGCGCCTGGACCGATCGCCCGTCGGGCCATTTGTCGGCCGCAATCCGGAACACGTAGCTCAGGCCGTCGTCGCTGACGTTCCATCGCTCGGCCAGCCCCGGCTCGATCTGGCCGCGGGCATCGAACCGCACCAGCCCCTGCGCGACATTTTCCATCAGCACCTGGCGCGGCAGGCTCAGGGCACCGTCGGCAGGGTCGGCCAGCGCTGCGCCGCCGCTGCCGATGACCATTACCGACAGCGCCTCGTCATCCTGGCGCTTGCAGCCGCCAAGCGCGATCAGTGCAGCGATGAGGATCAGGCCACGCATCTTGCTAGGTCTAGCGACCTGCCGGGGTTCATCAAGCGTCTGGATATTGTCGGCGGAGTGTTTTACTAGACTAAGGCAGTGACCAACGGCGATACCCTCTGGCAGCGCGATGGCCGCAACATCGAGGACCTCCCCGATCCGTTCGCGCCGCCGGTGTTCGAGCCGGTGGCCGAAGACGATTCCAGGAAACCGCCGCTCAATCCGGTTCGCCGCCGCCGCTGGCGCTACGTCGCTTATGGTGTCGCGGCGCTGTTGCTCGCCACCTTGCTGTGGCTAATCATCTCGGCCCCGCTTGGCCGCGCGCTCGAGCCGCTCGATGATCCCGCATTGTTGCTCCTGTCGCAGGAAGGGATCCCGATCGCGCGGCGCGGTGCGATCAAGGACAAGCCGGTCGAAGCCGCCAAGCTCAATCCGCTGACCCCCGCGGCGTTCATCGCGATCGAGGATCGTCGCTTCCGCCGCCACTGGGGGATCGACCCGCGCGCGATCGGCCGGGCAATGATCGCCAACGCCTCAGCCGGCGGGGTGCGCCAGGGCGGCAGCACGATCACCCAGCAACTCGCCAAGACCAGCTTCCTGTCGTCCGACCGCTCGTACAAGCGCAAGGCACAGGAAGTGATCATCGCCTTCTGGCTCGAGGCATGGCTGACCAAGGACGAGATCCTGTCGCGCTATTTGTCGTCGGTCTATTTCGGCGACGGCGTTTATGGATTGCGCGCGGCGGCGCGTCATTATTTCGACCGCAAACCCGAGAATCTGTCGCTGTCGCAATCGGCCATGCTGGCCGGCCTGGTCCAGGCGCCGTCGCGGCTTGCTCCGACCCGCAATCTGGCTGGCGCGCAGAAACGCGGTCGGCTGGTGCTGCAGGAAATGGCCGATACGCAGGTCATCAGCCCGGCCCGCGCGCGCGCAGCAATCTCCGCCGTGCCGGTACGCCAGCCGAGCAAGGTGCCGACCGGCACCTATTTCGCCGACTGGGTCGCGCCGTCGGCGCAAAAGGCGTTCGAGGCTGCTTATGGCGAGGTCAAGGTCTCGACCACGCTCGATGCCGATCTCCAGCGGCTTGCGGTGCGGGCCATCGCCAATGCGCCGATCGGCGACGCGCAGGCGGCACTGGTCGCAATGCGCCCCGATGGCCGGGTTGTGGCGATGGTCGGCGGCCGCAGCTACAAGGCCAGCCCGTTCAACCGCGCGACTCAGGCCCGCCGCCAGCCCGGATCAGCGTTCAAGCTGTTCGTCTATCTCGCCGCGATGCGCGCCGGCTATTCACCCGACGACATGATCGACGATCGACCGATCACCGTGAATGGCTGGACCCCGGCCAATAGCGACAATGTCTATCGCGGCAGCATCACCTTGCGCGACGCCTTCGCCCGGTCGAGCAATTCAGCAGCGGTCCGCCTGTCCGAAAAGGTCGGTCGCGGCAACGTGCTCCGCGCCGCCCGCGAGCTCGGGATAACCTCGCCATTGCCCGATTCGCCAAGCGTCGCGCTGGGGACGGCGGGGGTCAGCCTGGTCGAACTGACTGCGGCCTACGCCGCCGTCGCCAGTGGCCGCTATCCGGTTCGTGGGCATGGCCTCCCCCAGCCCGAGGTCGACAATGGCCTTGGCAGCTTCTTCTCGACGCGCGGCGGGACCTTGTCGCGCGACCGTGACTGGGCGCCGATGCTCGACATGCTGTGGTCCGCAGCCAACGACGGCACGGGCCGCCGCGCCGCACTGGCGATTCCAACCTTCGGCAAGACCGGCACCACCCAGAATAATCGCGACGCCTTGTTCATCGGCTTTGCCGGCGACCTGGTGGTCGGCGTGTGGATCGGGCGCGACGATGACAAGTCACTGGGCAAAATGACCGGCGGCACCGCTCCGGCCCAATTGTGGCGCAACTTCATGGTCAGCGCCGTGGCCGTCGATCGTCGCCGCGGGCCTGACCTGCCGTTTCATCCGCGCCTGCCGCAGCCGCGACCGTCACTGCCTGAACGGCAAAGTCCGCTGCCCGATAGCTGGAGCGAGCCCAACCGCGCGCTGCACGACATCATCAACGCAATCGACCAATTGATCAGCGATCAGTGATGCCCATCAAATAAATATGGTGAACGCACTGGAAAGTTGCGCCTTTAACAAACTTTCAACTTCTAGCAGGCAAATAGGGGGCATCTCGGGAAAGCGTTTTGCGATTTCGAGAGGGGGAAGTGGACCCCTGTAGTGGAACTCTAGGAGATCAGAAATGCGTCGTCTCATCAAACTCATCAACAACAGCAAGGGCGCGACCGCCATTGAATATGGCCTGATTGCAGCCCTGATCGCGGTTGCCGCGATTGCCGCAATGAAGAGCATCGGTAAGAAGCTCGGCACGACCTTCAACAACGTTTCGAACGAGCTCTAAGCTCAGTTCGACGGTTGAATCGGAACGGCGGCGTCGCAAGACGCCGCCGTTTTCGTATGGTCTTGACCGGCCCGAGCCAATAAAAAAGGCGCCTCGCATAGCGCCTTTTTCTTGGGTGGTGGTGGAGCCGAGGGGGATCGAACCCCTGACCTCTGCAATGCCATTGCAGCGCTCTCCCAGCTGAGCTACGGCCCCGTTTCACCGGAAGCGGCCATTAGGCGATGATCTTCCCGGCTGCAAACCTGAAAATCACCGCCGACCGCAAATCTTAATGTTCGTCGTCGTTGTCGCTCTTGGTGACGACCAGTTCGTCTTCGCCTGTGGCGAGATCGACTTCGTCATCGGCCGAGATTTCCTCGTCCTCGTCGGGCACCAGATCCTCGGCTGCCAAATCGGCATCGACCGCCTCGGGCTTGTCGGCGGCGGGCGCTGCGACTTCGAACGGCATTGGCTGCTTCGACTTCAGCACCGGCTCGGGAACGAAGGTCGCGCCGCATTCGATGCAGCCGACGGGATCGTCCTTGCCAAGATCGTAGAAACGGGTCGCGCATTTGGGACAAGTGCGCTTGGTGCCCCATTCGGGCTTCACCATGAATATACTCCAGTCAGCTAATCGGTTGATCGCTCCTTGGGCGCGAGGCCCGGAGCATGCGGCGCGGGCATTGCCATAGCCACAGCCGACTGTCAAAGCGCCGGGCATCGTGACCAGTCCAGCCCCTTCCGCCGCGCCCTTCGTGATTGCCGTCGACGGCCCGGC
>JBKJUB010000144.1:0-5908 GCA_046590765.1 Sphingomicrobium sp.
GCTGGCACCCTGAACCAGGACCGAGAATAAAACAGCAACGTATGTGACTGCAAGAATGGCCGTCCTCGCGCCGCCTTCTGGAAGGGAGAGAGCAAGCGCAATCGAGATTCCTCCACGCAGACCGCCCCAGACCAAGGTCACGAGCGCCGGCCAGCCGTTCAGGGTGCGCAGGATCGAAAGTGGTAGCGCCACTGACAGGGTTCGAGCACCAAGCAGCAGTGGAATGGTTAGCGCACCAAGCAATAGCAGGATGGGACTTGGTGAGATCGCCACGATTTCTAGCCCGATGAGCAAGAATAAAACGGCGTTGAGCAGCTCATCGACCAAAGCCCAAAACTTCAGCACGTGATCGCGGGTCGTTTCACTCATCGCCTGCGCTACGCCGGCATTTCCAATAAGTAGACCAGCAACCGCCATCGCGACCGGCCCGCTTACCCCCAGCCAATGCCCAAGAGCATATCCACCCATCACGATGGCGAGACTGATCATCAATTCGACATTATATTCATCGATGCTCCGCATCGCGATAAATCCCAGCCAGCCGGAAGCGAGGCCGAGCAACACACCGCCACCAGCCTCAACAAGGAATTCCAACCCGGCATGAGAAACATCGATATCCCCACCGCCAAGCGCGGCTGCGACCAGGATTGAGAAAACGACGACGCCTACCCCGTCGTTGAACAGGCTTTCGCCAGCAACGGTGGCTTGCAACATGGGAGGGCATTGCGTCCGTTTCAGAACGCCCATCACCGCTACGGGGTCAGTCGGGCTGATCAGGGAACCGAACACGAGACACCAGATGAACGGGATCTCGATACCAACGCCGCGCCCCATCAAGTAGAAACCTCCGCCGATGATAGCCGTGGATATTAGCACCCCGATGGTGCTCAGAACCAAAATTGGCCAACGACCGCGTCGCATTTCGGTCCAGTCCACATGCAGCGCGCCAGCAAACAGCAGGAATGACAACATCCCATCCAGCAAGGTGGTGTGGAAATTGATCCCGGAAAGAAAAGCGGCAGTCGCCTCGGAAAGGCCGGCAGAGGGCACCAGGGAATCTACCGCAACGATAAAAAGAGACCCGATGGCCCCCATTCCCGTCATCGCTACGGATGCCGGCAGACCGAAATAACGGTGATTGAAATAGCCAAATGTGGCAACCAAAACGACCAATATCGCGGCAGCATCGAACGGGCTAAGGTTCATCATTGGTCCGTTGGACTGTGACAGAAAGATGCAGCCTTACACCCGGCAGTCAGCGCTTGGCTATTCTGGTCGATCCAGTGGAAACAGACCTTGTTACAAGGGCTGGATTTTCCCGACCCGGCGGCTCCGCCTGTTGATGCTCATTTTCGGAATAAGGGTTTACCTCTGAGCGCAACATCGGTGAGCTAGGAGCGCCTCGCATGATGTCTCGCGTATCAAGCGACGTGGATGCCCTTAAGCTGTTTGGTTAGTGGGCTTCCGCAGGAATATCTGTTCGAGTGTGTTGGCTTGATCAGCCGGCTGTCGTAGCAGTCCCCATGCAGGCGAATCCTCACGATGGGGCAGGCGACGCGATAACCGCGGACGATATCTTGGTCGCCGTGAGCGGTAGGTCTGGCGACGGCAGTATCATCAAGTTCGGGAAGTGCCTTGCCGACGAAAAGCGAGTTCAGTGGCACGCCGTCCACATCGAGACGGCAAGCCGTATAGATAGAGGTGATCCAGCAATGGTCGCCGAAGCACTCGGGCTAGCAGCGAGTCTGGGGGCCACAGTTGCATCGATTCCTGCGGCTACGGTTGCCGATGGCTTGGTTTTGCACCTGACCAACTGCTCTGCTGGCCACCTCGTTATTGGTCGCAAAGATGCAAGCAAGCAGTTCTGGTATCGACATAATAAGACTTTGACCGAGCTTCTAAGATGTCGCCTTCCTGCCGTTATCCATCTGATACCAGCAGCGCCCGACAACACCGTCGCTGCGCGTTCCGTGAGTTTGGGCCGAGCGACATTCCTCCATTATGGCATCGCAGCCGGATCAGTGGCGCTGACGCTGTTAGTGGCCGTACTGCTGAACAAGACTGCGGGTGTGAGTTCGCTAAGCCTGCTTTTCCTTTTGCCGGTCATCGCTGCCGCGGCGCGCATTGGTCTGAAGCCCGCGCTTCTAGCAGCCGTGCTTTCGGTATGCGCTTACAACGTCTTTTTTCTCAGTCCGGCTTATATCTTTAAGCCGCAAGCACTCCAAAGCTTAGTTATGGGTGCAGTGCTCCTGATCATTGCGTTCTACACCAGTGCGATCACTTCAACGCTGCGTACCCGCGTCGTTTTAAGCGATCGCAGTGCTCAGGAAAACGCCAGTCTGGCATCGTTTGCCCTTCAGCTGACTCGGGCTTCAGATTGGACGACGACCGCCGAAGCCGTCTGTCATCAGGTCAGCGCGATGCTCAAGGTGCAGTCTGCACTTTTCCGGGAGGTGGGCGGTTCACTTGTCGCTGCGGCGTCATCACCCGCTGGTGCCCGTCTGCAGTCGGTTGACCAAGCCGCCCTTGATTGGACGTGGTCCTATGGAGAGGAGGCGGGAAGCGGAACCTCAATGTTGTCCGCCGCAGACTGGCAGTTTCAGCCGCTGAAAACCTCGCTCGGTATACTCGTCGTGCTTGGCCTGGCACGTGATGACGGCCGCAGCCCTGTCCCGCCTCAAAGCAGGGTACTTCTCGCCACTTTGATTGCGCAAGCAGCACTAGCTCATGAGCGCTTGCTGCTGGAAGATCGGTTGAGAGCCACCAGCGAGATGAAGGAGTTAACTTCGACCGAGAAGGGCGTTTAATAAAGACCGTAGCGATACACCAGCAGCGCCGACAATGTGATAATCATGATCGCCACTAGCGGAAGCCCAGTTTTGGTATAGTCGCCAAATTTGTAATCGCCCGCTGACATGATCAACATGTTGGTTTGGTAAGCGACCGGCGTTGCGTAGCATAGATTGCAACCAAACAGCACCGCGAGCACCAGCGGCTCGACAGGTATGCCAAGCTTTTGAGCGAGGCTGAACGCAATAGGCGTACCGACCGCAGCCGCCGTCGTGTTCGACGCAAAATTTGTTAGTACCGTGACGAAAACCATTACAGCCGCCAGCACGCCAGCAGCGGGAAGATACTGCAGTCCGATCGCGAGCAGACTGCTCAACCATTCCGCCGCGCCACTGTCCAGGATGATGCGGCCAATGGCGATACTCGCCGCCACCAGAACAACCACCTTAGCTGACAGTGCCCGCCCGATCCGATCAAGTCGGACGCAACCGGTAATGAACATCACAATTGCGCCGGCCAGCGCCGAAATGGCGATCGGCACGAGCCCCATGCTCGCCGGCACCACCGCGCCTGCCATGATGGCAAGCGCGAGCGGTGCCTTGGCCGTGCGCGGCAGTTCCTTGGCACCCTCGAGGACGAGAAGGTCTTCGGTGCGCGCAAAGGCCTGAAGGTCGGGCATCGAGCCAGTCGCGAGAATGATGTCGCCCTCGCCGAATACGGTGTCACCTGAAGGCTCAGCGTTAGCGGCCCTATCATCGTGCCACATTCGTTTGGCATCGTGCACGCCAAGGAGCGCAACATTGTAAAGCTCAGCTACGTTCGCGCTTGCCACCCCCTTGCCGACGAGGCCGGAATCCTTAGGGACGGACAATTCCACTACCGTTAAGTCTTCACCGGTTTTTCCATAGCCGCTTTTGAGGCGCTCCATTAGCCATGCGGGCGCAGCAGTCGCACCCAACACACGCATCGCTTCCTCCAGCGCAGCGGGAGTCGCCCTTACCGCGAGCCGCCCGCCCGACACGGAGGCCAAGATTTCGACTCCCGCGGGCAATTTCTTTTGGATCAAGCCGACGTCCAAATCGCGCGCTGCCGACGTTCCACTCAGCCTCAGCGTCGATATGAATCGACGCGGCTCGTGGCCGGCCGCAACGGAATTATCGGGAAGAAGTCGCGGCATCACTAACCAGATGAACGGAAATGCAACCAGCGCCGCCATCAGCACGAGCGGGGTGAAATGAAATACGCTCATCGGCGGGAGGCCGAGGTCTGTGGCAATTGAGACAACAAGTAGATTTGTCGATGTGCCGATTGTCGTCGCCATACCTCCAATCAAAACTGCACTATTGATCGGGATCAGCGTCTTGGATGAGGCCATACCGCCATTAGCGGCTATTGCTGCCATCACCGGAAGAAGCAGAACGAGCACTGGAGTGTCATTGACCATCATGCTCATGCCCATCGCCAGCAGCAACGTGACGAACAGGCCAACTTGACGATTGAACCGCCACACTCGCGTCAGAAGCCGTGACGCCGGCTCAAGTGCACCGGTTGTTACAAGTCCCCGACCAAGAATCATGAGAGCGCAAATCGTTATGAGCGCATAATGACCAAAGCCTTGGAACGCGATTTTCAGACCGTCAGTCGAACTATGTCCGGGGAGCGGGAAAAAGTAGAGCCCAAGCGCGATGGCGCTGATCGTCAGAAGCGAGATGATCTCGACGCGCGCTCGACCAGATACAAAGCCGTAAAACATCGCGACGGTCAGGAGAATCGCGCCGACCGCATGCGGCGATGGAAGGGTCATAATGTCCTCGCTTGATTGCGGCCGTCGCTACGGCAAGCCTAAGTTTTCGAACCGAGCTAGCGCTCAGCAAAATTTGGTCGTGTTCAGCTTCCCTCCTTGGATGCCGCACTGGCCTTCGACACATGCCGACGCGGTTTTGACGGAGCTTTTCCAGCTGGCCAACCCTCACGCTGGCGTGCTCGATCGCCATCGACCTCTTCGGTCTGATCGTGAAATAGCATGACAGTTGTCGGGAAAGGCAGGTCGATCCCGTGTTCGCGCGCTGCTTCGAACACCGCCAGAATTACGCGTGAGCGAACATGCACCTGCTCCGAACGCTTCGAATCCGCCCACCACCGCAATTTGAGATCGACGGTTGAATCGTTGAGTTTCCAGGGCAAAGCCTCTGGCATTGGTTCGGTCAGCACCCCGTCGACATCTAACATCGCCTGGACAAAAATCTTCGCGGCATTGCTCGCTTCGTCACCGTAGCCCACGCCAACGACATATTCATCGCGGCGCGATGGATAGGCCGTGTTGACGATGACTGGCGACGTGTAAATGTCGCTGTTTGGAATGATCACGCGTCGACCATCGTAAGTCTTGATCAGCGTCGCCCGACTCTCGATCTGCTCGACCGTTCCCTCGTAATCCTTGACGACAATCTGATCACCTCTGCGGTAAGGACGGCGGATCAGAAGCAACAATCCTGCAAGCATGTTCTGAAGAATGTCCTTGAAGGCAAAACCGATCGCCACCGAGCCAATTCCAAGGGTCGAAAATACATCGCCGGGTTTGACGCTTGGGAATATGATCGCCGCGGCGAACAGCACTGCGACAATTATGAGGACGCCACGGGCGACCGAGCCCAAGACATGCCCAAGGTCACGACGACCGCGCCGCTTGGCAATGCCGGCGATCGCTCGTTTCAAGAATTTCGCCAGATACCAGGCTGCGACCAAAAATAGGCAAGCGGCGATGATATTGGGAAGCTGATAGAAAAAACCGTCCCACGCTTCGGCGGCCTTGGTACGCATCAGGGCAAGAGGGTCGGCGACACGACCTATGGTCAAAGAATTTCGCCATAATTTGCAGCACTAAATACGCTGGTCCCGACCACATGCATAATTTGATCACTCTTTAGCTTTCGAAATAGCAGATTTGCTCTCTAGCATAGACCGCATGCCGGGCTGGCGCGAGACTGTTAATTCGGGCAATCGCGCTCAATCCCGATCATCAATCCGAGCGCGTTCGACGCAGCGTCCGTACTTATCGTTCTCGCGGCGACCCTCGGATATGCAAATCATCGCCTTTTCGGCCTACCCATTTCAGTGG
>JBKJUB010000153.1:0-2635 GCA_046590765.1 Sphingomicrobium sp.
GGGGCGGCGGCGGCCCCCGCACCGAAAGGTGAACCGCGCCCGTGGTGGGAAAGCCGGCCGTTCGTCGCGGCGATGGTCCTGCTCGCGTTCGTCCCCTTGCTCTATCCGCCAGTCCCGCCGTTGGTCGATCTGCTCGGCCATATGGGGCGCTATCGGGTCGAACTCGATCTCGCTCACTCGCCCGACCTGCAGCGTTATTATGGCTTCCAATGGCAGTTGATCGGTAATCTCGGGGTCGATCTGCTGATCGTCCCGCTGGCCAAATTGGTCGGGCTGGAAATGGCGGTCAAACTGATCGTCTTGACGATCCCGCCGCTGACCGTGGCGGGGTTCCTGTGGGTCGCGCGCGAGGTTCATAACCGCTTGCCGCCGACGGTATTGTTCGCGCTGCCGTTCGCGTTCGGCCATCCGTTCCAGTTCGGGTTCGTCAATTACACCCTGTCGATGGCGCTCGCTTTCCTCGCCTTCGGGCTATGGCTGCGGCTCGGGCGGCTCGGCAAAACCGGGCTTCGCGCGCTCCTGTTCGTGCCGATCTCCTTCGTCATTTTCATCACTCATACCTTCGGCTGGGGATCGCTCGGTATCCTCGCTTTTTCGGCCGAAGCGGTGCGCCAGCATGATCGGGGGATCGGCTGGTGGCGATCGGCCTTGCGCGCGGCGATGCATGCCGCAGTCATGGCCGGGCCAGTGCTGCTGATGCTGCTGTGGCGAAGTGGGGTCAGCCAGGGGATGACCAGCGACTGGTTCAACCTGTCGGCGAAATTGATGTGGCTGGTGACCGCGCTTCGCGATCGCTGGCAATTGTTCGACATGCTATCGGTCGCCGCCGCGCTCGCGATGCTGGCGTTCGCCTGGCGGCGGGCCGAGCTAACGCTGTCGCGCAATCTCGCTTTCTCGGCGCTGATGCTGTTCGTGTTTTTCCTAATGCTGCCGCGAATCGTGTTCGGATCGGCTTATGCCGACATGCGGTTGGTGCCGTTCATGATCGCCACTGCCTTGCTCGCAATTCGCTTTAAGGACAGCACCGACCCCGTGCTGGCGCGCAACCTCGCCTGGCTCGGGTTGGGATTCTATGTGGTGCGGATCGCCGCGACCACCGCCAGCCTGGCGATCGCTGCCAACAATCAGTCGGGCCGTCTCGCGGCGCTCGACCATGTTCCGGTCGGGGCGAGGATGGTGCACCTGGTGAGCGAGGATTGCGCGACCTTGTGGGCGCTCCCGCGCAACACCCATCTCGGCGCGATGGCGACCGTCCGCCGCAATGCTTTTTCCAATGACCAATGGGCGGTCGAGGGCGCGAATTTGCTGTCGGTCCATTATGCCCCGGCCGGCCGGTTCATGGCCGATCCGTCGCAAATGGTCCGCTCGCCGCGCTGTCCCAATCCCGACCTGCGATCGATCGACCAGGCCTTGGCTACCATCCCGCGCGATGCCTTCGATTATGTCTGGACGATCGACCTGCCACCGACCGACGCCAAGTTGCTCACTGGCTATCGGCTGGTGTGGAGCGCGCCGGGGAGCAGCCTCTATGCACAATCGCCGCAACCCGCCAAAGAGGTGCAATGACCGCGCTTTCGATCGTCATTCCCTGCTTCAATGAACAGGAATGCCTGCCCACCCTGCATCAGCGCCTGACCGCCGCCGCCAAGGCCGCAGTGGGGGATGATTATGAGCTGGTGCTGGTCAACGACGGGTCGAAGGATGCCACCTGGTCGATGATGCGCGATCTGGCGGCGAGTGATCCGCGCCTTGTCGCGATCAACCTGTCGCGCAATCACGGGCACCAGCTGGCGCTGACCGCCGGGCTCGATCTGGCGCGTGGGCAGACGATCCTGATCATCGACGCCGATTTGCAGGACCCGCCCGAATTGCTCGGCGCAATGATCGAGACGATGCACCGCGAGGGCGCCGACGTGGTCTATGGTGTGCGCACCCAGCGCGCTGGGGAAACCCGCTTCAAGCGCGCCACCGCGCACGCTTTCTACCGCATGCTCGCCGCTGCGACCGATGTCGAAATTCCGGTTGACGCCGGCGATTTCCGACTGATGAGCCGCCGTGCGCTCGATGCCTTGCTGGCAATGCCCGAGCAGGCGCGATTCATCCGCGGGATGGTGGCCTGGATCGGCTTTCGCCAAGTGCCGTTCCCCTACAGTCGCGACGAGCGCTTCGCCGGGGTGACCAAATATCCGCTGTCGAAGATGATCCGCTTTGCCCTGGATGCGCTGACCGGTTTCTCGTCGGCGCCTTTGAAACTTGCCAGCCACGCCGGGCTCGCGCTCGCGTTCGGCTCGGTGCTGATCATCCTCTACATCCTGTTGGGCTGGCTGTCGGGACGGAGCGTTCCCGGCTGGACCTCGCTGATGCTGGTCGTGGTGTTGCTCGGTGCAGTGCAGATGTTCGTTCTGGCGCTGATGGGCGAATATATCGGGCGGCTGTACAGCCAGTCGAAGCACCGGCCGTTGTACATTGTCCAGGACATTGCCGGGGGCGGCGCGGCACGGCTCGGCAGCGGGCTCGGCATTGTCGCGTCAGCTAAAGGTCCAGCGGCGGTGGAGCCAGAAGGCCATCAGCGGGGTCAGCGCAATATTGGGGATGATCGGCCACCAAGTCGCCCCGCCCAGCCGATCGACCAATA
>JBKJUB010000123.1:0-6807 GCA_046590765.1 Sphingomicrobium sp.
GTCGGTCTGGGTGATGACCTCACCATTGATGATCGCGGTCGCCTTGATCACCGACGGCAAGCTGGTGCCGAATACCGTCGGGTTTTGCGGCAGGTTCAATCCGCTGACGCTCGACACGGCGCTGTCCTGCGCCGAGGCCGATGCCGCCACCGCAATCCCTGCGGCGAGCGCCATAAGCGACGCTGACTTGATCCGATCCATCTTCAATCCCACCCTCAAATTCCTTATCATTCAACCGTTTGTAAGCAGGCCTTTCACCCAAACTCGCTGAACGCAAGCTTAGCGACCGAGCCCCTTCAATGCGATTCGAAGCGCGAATGTACTGCCTTTGCGGAAGGCGCCGATGCGCTCATAGTCGCGCTTCCACGACAGGCCAAGCTCCAGGCATTCGTCTTCGTAGGTGACTCCAAGGCGGTGGCGAACCGGCTCATAGCCATCGGCCAGGCTCAACGGATCTTCCTTGGCATCGGTCAGGTCGATCACCGTCGCCCCGAACACCGACCAGTAACGCGCAAACTTGACCCGGCCAGCAAGGCGAAGTTCCTCCTTGTCGCGCAAATCCTCGACCGAGCTGCCGATGTTGCGGTTGAGCCGGAGGTAGCCGATCTGGGCGTACGTCTGGTCGGTGCCGATGGTCAGGTCGAGCTCATTGCGGCGCGGCGCGAAATTATCCTTGTCGATGCGGAAACGGTGGGTGACGTCGATCAACCGGCCGAAGCGGACCCGGGTGCGACCGACGATATCCGACAGGCGATCGGTCAGCCCGGTCCCATCGGGAAAGATGCTTTCGCTGCGCGTCAGGCGGTAACTTTGGCCGATAATTGTATCGATCGACACATTGGGCCGGTCGAGCGCCCATTCGACCCCGTAGGTGATGCGCGAACCATCTTCCCAGCGGTCGTAGCCGGGGAAGCGGTTAAGCGCGAACAAATTGCTGTCTTCAAGATCGACCGAGCGCGCATCCTCGTTGGGGATCGCAAGATTGGGGGTTGGCGGGGTGAGCACCAACTGAACCCGCGGCGTCAGCCGCTGGGTGCCGCCGAACGCCGGGCCGATGAACGGCCAGCGCATGTCGGCGGCGAGCGCGCCAATCCCGCGTGTGTGCCAGCCATCGCGCCCGGCATACGCCGCGACACTGGTGTCGGCGCTGTCGTTGGTGTGATAAATATCACCGCGCGCATAAGCGGTGAAGGTGACTTCCTGCCCCATTCGGGTCAGTTTGCGCAAATCCCACCGGGCGCTGGCAAAGGCGCGCTGCGTATCCTGGCCGTCGATACGCAGGATGGCGAGGCTGTTGCCCTGGACCTGGACCGTCCCGCCGGCGATCTTGTTGGGCAGGATGAAGCGCGCATCGATCGCGGGCAGCGCGATCGGAATGCGGCGCTGCCGATCATCGACTCTCAGCCCCTGGAATGCCCAGCCCGCGATCGAGATATAGCTGGTCTGATCGATCCGCTCGACATCGATGAAATTGCGCAGAACATCGTCGCGACTGATGTCGTAGCGGCGGGTGACGGTCTTGTCAGACGCTGCGCGGAGCGACCCGGTGATGCTCCAGTACGGATCAAGCTGGAACTTGCCATTGGCCTCAAAATAGCCGCGGAAATTGCGCCTGGTGTCGGGGTTGATTGCGTTGGGATCGGGATCGTCGATCCGCCCGTAGGTGAGGAAAGCCCCAACCTGGTACGCGCCGAGCCGGTTGAGGTTGCGCAACCGGCCCTCGATCGCCGGGAGCGTCTTGGAATAAATGTGCGGCGTAACGGTGAAGTCGAGATTGCTTCGCGGCCGCCAGTAATAAGGCAATGCAAGCTCGAGCCCGTTGGAGCTTGAGAAGGCAATGTCGGGAACCAGCGCACCCGAGGTCCCGCCCGAGCCCCCGCTGCCGCCGGTGCCGACCGAAAAGATCGGCAGCAGGGGAAGCGTGATCCCGAACAGGTTGAGGCGCCCGCCGCGAAAGCTGATCTTGTTGGTGCTCGGGTCCTGCACCACGCGGGCGGCGACGATTTTCCAGCTGGGGTTCTTGGGGCAGCCTGCGGGCGTGGTCACCGGGCACGGCGAGTAGACCGCATTTTCAAGCGTGGTGACGCCATTGACCCGCACTCCGCGCGTGGCCGCAATGCGTCCGCCGCTGTCGAGTACGACCAGCAAATTATCGATTGTCCCGTCGCGCAACGAGTCGGTCAGGGTAACTCGGTCGCCGATCAACTTGTCGCCTTGCGGATTGACCACCACGACATTGCCGGTGGCGACGACTTCGCCAGTCTTGCGGGTCCAAACCAGCTGGTCGGCAGCGACATAATTGCCATCACGATCAAGCCGCACGCGGCCCTGCGCGGTGACGATGTCGGCCTCGCTGTCGTAGGTTACCTGGTCGGCGCTGAAATTGACTTGCGGTTCGGCGGGCGATGCGGCGGGCGCATCAAGCGCCTGCGGTGCCTCGCCGTCAGTCGGGCGGGCCTCGGCCGGCACGGTTTGCGCAGCCGCCGCCATTCCCGGCCATGCCAGGAACATCGGCAACGCCGTCCAGCCCAACCTTGTCCTCAATACGCTCAAGTCGACCCCGCCCGGCACTGCTTTGTCCCTTGCCTATTGCACCTTGCCCGCGACCCGGCAATCCGGCTTGCGTCCAATCGCACGACATCTGCGCTTTGCTTGGGCAATAGTCCGGCCTAAAGGCCTTTGAGCTTTCGATAAACGACCCATTTCCCCAAGGATTGCGCCGCGCATGAAAATCAGTTTCGTCGACACTCGCCCCGCTGGCGACACTGCATTGGTTGTTCCGGTTGCGGGCAAGAGCGGAAGCGAGCTTCTGCGCGAGCTTGGCGGCGAGCTCGACGCCGCGCTCAGTCGCCAGCGGTTCGAGGGCGATGCGGGCAGCGCGGCGGAGCATTTCCACGGCGGGCGGCGGATTGTCGCGATCGGCACCGGCGAGGGCGTGGCCCCGGCCGACGCGGCGGAGAAACTCGGCGGCGCGGCGGTCGCGCGATTGCTTATCTCGGGCGAGACTGATGCGGTAATCGACCTTACGGGGCTCAATTACGATGCCGATGCGGCGGCCAAGGTCGCGCTTGCGGCCGCGCTCCGCGCCTGGCGGTTCGACGTCTATCGCACCAAATTGAAGGACAAGCAGAAACCAACCTTGAGCGCCGTGACGATCGTTGGAGCGGGCGCAGGGGCCGCGGACCGCTACGCATCGCGCTACGCGGCCGTCGTCGAGGGCGTCTCGCTAACCCGCGAGCTGGTCACAGAGCCGGCCAACATAATTTACCCCGAAAGCTTCGTCGCGCGGGTCAAGGCGAGCGTCGAGGGGCTCGGGCTCGAAATCGAAGTGCTTGACGAAGCGGCGATGACTGCGCTCGGCATGGGCTCACTGCTCGGCGTGTCGCAGGGTTCGGTGCGCGAGGCGCAGATGCTGATTTTGCGCTGGAACGGCGGTGTGGCGGGCGAGGCGCCCGTGGCCTTGCTCGGCAAGGGCGTCACCTTCGACACTGGCGGGATCTCGATCAAGCCCGCCGCGGGCATGGAATCGATGAAGTGGGACATGGGCGGTGCCGGCGCGGTCGCGGGCGCGATGAAGGCGCTCGCGGCACGCAAGGCCAAGGCCAATGTGGTCGGTATTTGCGGGCTGGTCGAGAATATGCCCGACGGCAATGCCCAGCGCCCGGGTGACGTGGTGACGTCAATGTCGGGGCAGACGATCGAAGTGATCAACACCGACGCCGAAGGGCGGCTGGTATTGTGCGACGTGATGACCTGGTGCCAGGCGAATGTGAAACCCAAGGTGATGATCGATCTGGCGACGTTGACCGGGGCGATGGTCATCAGCCTGGGCCATGAAATGGCGGGGATGTTCTCCAACGACGACGGGCTGGCCGATCAATTGCTCGCCGCCGCCAAGAGCTCGACCGACCAATTGTGGCGCATGCCGTTGGCCGAAAGTTATGACCGCCTGATCGACTCGCCGATCGCCGACGTCAAGAACGTCGGGCCGCGTGAGGCGGGTTCGATCACTGCCGCGCAATTCCTCCAGCGGTTCGTCGATGACGGCGTCAAATGGGCGCATCTCGATATCGCCGGCATGGCCTGGTCGGACAAGCCCAAGCCAACCTACGACCGCGGCGCGACCGGCTATGGCGTGCGGCTGCTCGACAAGTTTATCGAGGATACGGCGGAAGCCTGAGGCGCAGGTGCGGGTCGACTTCTATCAACTCGGCCCCAGCGGCCATGACGGCGTCATCGGCACCCTCGCGACCAAAGTCCTCGCCGACGACGGCCGCCTGCTGGTGGTCGCCGAGGATGAAGCGTTGCTGGTGCGGCTCGACCGGATGTTGTGGGACGAGGGGTCGGGAAGCTTTCTTCCGCACGGGCTTGCCGGGGGCGCCGACGATGCGCGCCAGCCAATTCTGCTGTCGACTACCACCGACGCGCCCAACCTCGCACGCAACATCCTCATCGCCGATGGCCAGTGGCGCGACGCCGCGCTCCATTTCGACCGCGCATTCTATCTCTTCGACGAGGCGACGCTGCAAGGGGCGAGACTGGCCTGGAAGCTGCTCGTCGGCCGCGCGGACGTAGAGCGCAATTACTGGGCGAACGAAGACGGCAAATGGGTCAAGAAGGCTAGCTAGCCTTGCGCCGTGGCGGGTCGGCGGGTAGGGGCGCGGCAACCCCTACTTCCCCCACCCACAGATGGAGCTTTCCATGGCGGTTACCCGCACCTTTTCGATCATCAAGCCCGACGCCACTCGCCGCAACCTGACCGGTGCGGTCACCAAGATGCTCGAGGACGGCGGGCTGCGCGTCGTCGCCTCGAAGCGGATCCACATGACCAAGGACCAGGCCGAGGCCTTTTACGCGGTCCATTCGGAGCGCCCGTTCTTCAACGACCTCGTCTCGTTCATGATTTCGGGCCCGGTCGTGGTGCAGGTGCTCGAGGGCGAAGGCGCAATGCAGCGCAACCGCGACATCATGGGCGCAACCAACCCCGACAATGCCGATGCCGGCACGATCCGCAAGGAAATCGCCGAATCGATCGAGGCCAATTCGGTCCATGGCTCGGACAGCGATGAGAATGCAGCGATCGAAATTGCGTATTTCTTCAAGCCGGATGAGATTGTCGGCTAAGCGCCGAGCGCGCCCCCGAAATTAAGAGGCCGTCGGAGCGATCCGGCGGCCTTGTCACAATAATGGCCCGAACATCGCCAGCGTGTTCTGCCACAGGCGGGCAATAATGGTGGTGGCGGCGACCCGTTCCAGGGTGACTCGGTTACTGTCGGCAAGCCATTCGTTCTGGCGGGAGCGGATTTCGGCGGCAAGGGTCGCGTCGGCGAACAGGATATTATTCTCGAAATTGAGCTCGAAACTGCGGCGGTCGAGGTTGGCCGAGCCAACCAGTCCGACCTTGCCGTCGACGATCATCGTCTTGGCGTGGAGCAATCCGCAATGATATTCGTAAAGCTCGACCCCGGCCTTGAGCAGATCGGTATAATGGCTTCGGCTGGCGGCACCGACGATTCGGCTGTCATTCTTGGCGGGCAGGATTAGCTTTGTTTTGACCCCGCGCCGCGCCGCCGAAAGCAAGGCATAAAGCAGCGGCTCGTCGGGCACGAAGTAAGGCGTGGTGATCACCAGTTCCTCGCGCGCGGCGTGAATTAGCTCGACGAAACAAGCGGTCATTGCCGAATACGCCAGGGTCGGGCCGGTGCCGATCACTTGCGCGATGATCTCGCCCTCGCATTTCAGCGGCGCGAGTTCGAGCATCGCGCTCAAATCTTCGCCATGCTCGCCCATCCAGTCGGACACGAACAGGAATTGCCAGTCGCGCACCACCGGCCCTTCCCAGCGGGTCATGACATCGACCCAAGGGGCGTAACGCGGCTTGACGCGGAATTCGGGATCGGCGGCGTTCTGGCTTCCGCACCAGCCGATGTGACCGTCGACGATCAGCAATTTGCGATGGTTGCGCAGATCGACCCGGCCGCGGATCATGGTCCACAGCAAATTGCCGACCGGAAGCGCGACGCGCAGCTCGACCCCCTCAGCCTTCATGTCCTGCCAATGCGCCGAGCGGATCAGTTTTTGAGTCCCCAGCGCATCGGCCAGTGCGCGGACGGTCACCCCGCGCTGCACCGCGCGGATCATCGCCTCCTTGATCTTCAGTCCGTTAGTATCGTCGAGCCAGATGTAGAAGCAGGCGTGGACGTGGTCGCAGGCCGCGTCGATGTCGGCGACCATCGCGTCGATCGCCGCATTGCTGTCGCGCAACAGCGAGGCGCGATTGCCCGAGGTCGCGCCGAGCCCATTGACCGTCAGCGCAATGTCAAACGGCGCATCGTAGGGCGATTGCGAAATCGTCTGCATGGCGCGCAAATCATGTGGCGGGCGCGGCAGGGTGGCGTCGATCGTCCGGCCGCGTTCCTTACGCGTGGCGCTAACCCGCGCCTCGCCGAGCAGCAAATAGAGGATCGTGCCGACCACCGGAATGACGATGATCACGATCACCCACGCCAGCCGTGAGGTCGGCTCGCGATGCGGGCGCAGCATGGCACGGAACAGGACAAAGATTTCGGCCGCGATCAACGGCAAGGTGACGAACAGATGGAGCGGCTTCACCCGCGGGTCAGGCCGGTGAAGCGGAGCGAGGGGCCGCTTAATAGCCCGCCGCCGGTCCAGC
This sequence comes from Sphingomicrobium sp., assembly GCA_046590765.1. Taxonomy (GTDB): domain Bacteria; phylum Pseudomonadota; class Alphaproteobacteria; order Sphingomonadales; family Sphingomonadaceae; genus Sphingomicrobium. The sequence continues at coordinate 6,674 of JBKJUB010000123.1, forward strand.
GATAGGCGAGGCGATAGCGCGCGGTCGAGCGGCGCTCGGTGCCGGCCTCGATATAGCGCGCGTCGAGCGTCACCTGGAGCGCGCCGGTGCCGTCTTTCTTGCCCTCAGGGAGCAGGCGCTCGACCGCGTCGATG
>JBKJUB010000004.1:0-8587 GCA_046590765.1 Sphingomicrobium sp.
ACATCCTCACCGCGCGGCGACGTATCGGGCGCGATGAAGATGATTCCAGCTTTTGCGCAGGCCGCGCGATACTCACCTTTTTCGGTGACATTGGCATGGGTGCAGGTCAGCCCCGACAGATACCATAACAAAGGCATCGGTCCGCTCGCCCCGACGGGCACAAACACCGAGAATGTCATGTCGGTATTGGTCACTGCGGAGGCATGGCGATAAACGCCCTGCACCCCGCCGTGTGACTTCACCTCGCTAAGCGTTTCTATCATGCGTCGGCGGGCAACCGATGCAGCGCGCACAATTTATTTCCCGACGGATCGCGCAGGTATGCGAGATATAGATTGACGCCCATCCCCGAGCGAACGCCCGGCGGATCTTCGATCGCGGTCCCGCCAGCGGCAACCCCGGCTTTCTCCCACGCCTGCGCCTGCTCCGGGCTGTCGACCGCAAAACCGATGGTCGATCCATTGCCGTGGGTCGCGGGCTGCCCGTCGATCGGCGGCGTGACGAGGAAGATCCCGCCGTTGTTGACGTAGACCAGCCGCCCCTTGGGATCGAGCTTGCCCTCGCGCCCGCCGGTTGCGGTGAAAATGGCATCGTAAAATGTCTTCGACGCGTCGATATCGTTCGACCCGACCATCACATGACTGAACATTTGTTTCTCTCCTTAGTAAACCACCACTGCGCGGATGCTTTCCCCCGCGTGCATCAACTCGAACCCCTTGTTGATCTCGTCCAATGTCAAAACATGCGTGATCATCGGGTCGATCTCGATCTTGCCGTCCATATACATGTCGACGATCCCCGGCACATCGCTTCGCCCCTTCGCCCCGCCGAACGCCGTGCCGCGCCAGTTACGCCCGGTGACCAGTTGAAAGGGCCGCGTTGCAATCTCCTTGCCCGCCTCGGCCACCCCGATGATGATGCTCGTCCCCCAACCGCGGTGGCAGCATTCCAGCGCGGTGCGCATCACCTCGATATTGCCGGTCGCGTCGAAGCTGTAATCGGCACCGCCATCGGTCAGCTCGACGATTTTCGCGACGATCTCGTCGCGGCTCAAGCCCTTCGAATTGAGGAAATCGGTCATCCCGAAGCGCCGGCCCCATTCCTCGCGATCGGGATTGATGTCGACCCCGACGATCTTGTTCGCGCCGACCAGTCGCGCGCCCTGGATGACATTGAGCCCGATCCCGCCGAGCCCGAACACCACCACATTGTCGCCCGGCTGCACATTCGCCGTCTTGGTCACCGCGCCGACCCCGGTGGTCACCCCGCAACCGATGTAGCAGCTCGACTGGAACGGTGCGTCGGTGCGGATCTTGGCGACCGCAATCTCGGGCAACACGGTGAAGTTGGAGAAGGTCGAGCAGCCCATATAATGGTGCAGCATCTGCCCCTTGTACGAGAAGCGGCTGGTCCCGTCGGGCATCAGCCCCTTGCCCTGCGTCGCGCGGATCGCGGTGCACAGATTGGTCTTGCCACTGAGGCAGCTTTTACATTGGCCGCACTCGGGCGTGTAAAGCGGAATCACATGATCCCCGACCTCCACCAGCGTCACGCCAGCGCCCACCTCGCGCACGATCCCCGCGCCCTCATGCCCGAGGATCGACGGGAATAGTCCCTCGCTGTCGAGCCCGTCGAGTGTGTAGGCATCGGTATGGCAAATCCCCGTCGCCATGATCTCGACCAGCACCTCCCCCGCGCGCGGCCCTTCGAGATCGACTTCGACAATCTCCAGCGGGCGCATGGCCTCGAACGCAACGGCGGCACGGGTTTTCATCGGGTGCGATCTCCTTGAGCGTCCGCTTGCCATGCCGGAACCGGCGCGCCAACCCCCTCTCTTCGTCCCGCTTTCGCGGGAATGACAAGTTTGGGAGGGTATGATTTCGACCCATTGCGGACATTTGCCGGAGCCGATCCGGGCGGGTCATCGCCACAGACTTGTCGGTGGCGGCGACGCTGTTTTTTCGGGGAATTAGCGCGCGGCGCGTGTGGGGTTCAGCTTCCCAACCAGAAGCGGCATCAGTCCGAAGGCAATTTGCCCGGCTAGGCCGACCAGCCCGAGCGGGCGCGCTACGTCCGCTGCCCAGTCCACGATGCCCTGACCGCGCAATAGCTGGGCGAGGAGCACTTCGCTCGCCATCGTCAGCGCGAATGCGAGCGCGCCCATGGTTGCGCGCTGCCACAACGCAAGCAAACTACCTTTAAGAAGGCGTTGCGCGGCGAGCCAACTCACCGCGACAAGCAGCGGGACTTCGAGCAATACCGCGATAATGACGCCGAAAGTTGGCGCAATGACCAGCGTCCGCGCGACCCCGAGCAAAAACGCGATTGAGAAAACGATCGCGTAATAGCGCAGTCCCATGATCAATGCGGTGGCCATGGGCTCGGCTTAGCACGACAGCCGCGCCGAAGCGCCTGCGCCGCGTTCCATGTTGTTCAGGGCCGCGCGCTGCGACGATCCGCGCTTCGATCGGTTCGATAGAACTGGAGGCTCAGCCGGGCCGCGATAATCAGGAACATGCCGTGAGACAATGCCCAATCGGCGCGCACAACGAGTCATGTGACTGGGATATCGGAATCGAGCTGCGTCGAGGAGCCTTTTTCGTCGCTTGTCGCGATCATTGTCCCACCGAACAGCGAATGGATGCAGCACGACTTTCATCGGGTGCGATCTCCTTGGTCACGCGCTTGGCATGGCCGCGCGGTCGCGCCAAGTCGCTTAACGTGAAAACACCGCGCCGTGCGGCTTGCCGTCGCCGGTCCAGCCGTGCGGCCAGCGCTTGCCCGCCATGCTGAAGCCGGGCTTGCCGTCCGCATCGCGAAACCCCTCATCGATCGTCAGCTTTCCCGTCGTCATGTCGAGCTTGAGCACATACATCCGGTCGCCCGCCTTGCCCGACGTCACCACCAGCCGCCCGCTCGCCCGATCCACCGCCGTCCAGTGCGACGCGTAATCCGGCGCAATCGTCAGCCGCGAAACTTCGACCGGCTTCGCCCCGTCGGCAATATCGAGCACCACATAACCGCCAATGCTTTCGACCGCCTGGACCAGATAATGGCCGGCGATGGTCGGCACGCCACAGAATGTTCCTGGAAACTGGTGGACCATCACCGCCTTGGGCTTCGCGCTTTCCATTCCCGAAACCCGCTGCAAGCCGCAGCTCAGGGTCTGGACGTAGGCCGCGCCGTCGGGCCCGATACGCACCTCTTCGGGGTCGAGGTGCCCGCTCAGCGACGGCCCCGGATCGAACTGGTAGGTGCCCAGCAGCTTGAGGTCCGACAAGCGGAATATCTGATAGGTCACGCTTTGCAGCAGATGCTCGTCCTGCATCGGCGAGTTAGTCACCAGCACCCGGTCGATCTTCGGCAGCGGCATTAGCGAGTAAGGCAATAACGGCCAGTTGGGATGCGCCGGATCGGCGTTGCTGACCGCGCGGATCACCTTGCCGCCATCGTCGATCTCGACCAGCCCGCCGGTGAGCTCCTTCCCGCTCATCCCGCCCATGTCATGCGATGCGGTCATGTCATGCGCCATCCCGCGCCGCTGCTGGAAACTCGCCAGCACATGACCATTGGGCAGCCGCAGGAAACTGTGCGGCATCGCATAACCGCCCATGTCGCGGAACGTCGTCGCGACCTTGGGGTGGAGCGGATCGCGCAAGTCGAAGATGAAGCTGCGGTTGGCGTTGTGATCGTTGGCAAACAGCATCCCGCTGGCCGGCATTTCATATTCGGTATGATGTGGGCGAACGCTGATTTGATCGGTCGCGACGCTGGCCAGCAATTTGCCATAGTCGGGCGAAACCGGATCGGCATCGATTACCGCGAGGAAGTCGTTCGCCTTGCCCGCCTGGTCACCCGAAAAGACGTACAGATATTGCCCGCTCCTCGCCTCGGCACTGACCGACGCCAGCGCCAGCCCCGCCGCCATCAGTGCACTCAAAATGATCCGCCGCATCCAACGCTCCCCCATTGCCCGACGCCGCTATAGCGCAATGCGGCGTGGTGAGCATCCTTGCCTCGCTTGCCACCTCGCGGGGCTTGGGCCAAGCTTGCGCGACGTGAACAAGGGGAATCGACGATGGGCTGGGCAAGTGGCAAGCATGCGCTAATCACCGGTGGCGGTACGGGCATTGGCGCGGCTGCGGCGCGGATGCTCGCTGCGGAGGGCGCGAAGCTCAGCTTGCTCGGGCGCCGCAAGGAACCGCTCGACGCGATCGCATCCGAAACCGGTGGCACCGCAATTCCGTGCGACCTGACCGACCGCGCCGCGATGGAAGCCTCATTCGACGCCGCGCGCGCCGCCAATGGCAAGTTCGATTATGTCATCCTCAACGCCGGGATCGGCGACAGCGCGCCTTTCCTGCGGACCCCGCGGGCCATGTTCGACGCGATCATCGCGACAAATCTCACCGCCGTGTTCGACGGCGCCCAACTCGCCATTCCCGACTTGCTCGACGGCAGCGACAAGCGCCTGATCGTCATCGCCTCGGTCGCCGGGATCCAGGGCGGCGCTTATGCCGCGCCTTACGTCGCGTCGAAGCATGGCGTGATCGGCCTCGTCAAAAGCCTTGCGCTTGAATTCGCCAAGACCGGGATGACGGTCAACGCCATCTGCCCATCGTTCGTCGCCACCCCGATGGTCGATGACAGCGCCGCGCGGATCAGCCGCGTCACCAAGCGCAGCGATGACGAGTCGCGCGACGCTTTGGCCGCCTTAAACGCCCACGGCCGACTGATCAGGGCGGAAGAAGTCGCTTCGTCGATCCTCAACCTTTGTCACCCGCTGAGCGGCTCGATCAACGGCGCGTCGGTGACCATCGACGGCGGCACCAGCGCATGAGCATTGACCCGTACAGCTTAACCCCGTCGCACTTCCTGTGGGACTTCGAGGATGGCGTCGGCACCGTCACGCTCAACCGCCCCGAGCGCAAGAATCCGCTCACCTTCCACAGCTATGCCGAGCTTCGCGACCTGTTCTTCGAGCTTGGCCAGACCCCCTCGGTCAAGTGCATCGTCCTGACCGGCGCTGGCGGCAATTTCTGTTCGGGCGGCGATGTCCACGAGATCATCGGCCCGCTGACCAAGATGGATGAAAGCGGGCTGATCCAATTCACCCGCATGACCGGCGATTTGGTCCGCGCGATCCGCGCCTGTCCGCAGCCGGTGATCGCTGCGGTCGACGGCGTCTGCGCCGGTGCGGGCGCGATCCTCGCCATGGCCAGCGATATTCGCTTGGCCTCGCCATCGGCCCAGACGGCCTTCCTGTTCAGCCGGGTCGGCCTGTCGGGGGCGGACATGGGGGCGTGCGCGATCCTGCCGCGGATCATTGGTCACGGCCGCGCCGCCGAATTGCTGTTTACCGGCCGCTCGATGACCGCGGTCGAGGGCGAACGCTGGGGCTTCTGGAACCGCTTGTGCAACGACCCACTGGCCGACGCGCAGGCGCTCGCGCGCGACATCGCCGCCGGCCCGTCGCTTGCCCACGCCGTGACCAAGCAGCAGCTCGACGCCGAATGGCACGAATCGATCGAGACCGCGCTCGACATGGAGGCTGAGGTCCAGGCCGAGCTGATGAAGACCAATGACTTTCGCCGCGCCTATCACGCCTTCGCCAACAAGCGCCGACCGGAGTTCAAGGGTGACTAAGGTCGGCCTCGATCTCGACTGGCCGTTCTTCGACAACCGCCACCGCGCTCTTGCCCGCGATCTTGACGCCTGGGCCGTCGCTAACCTCATCGCCGCCCACACCGACGATGTCGAAACCGAAGTCCGCACGCTTGTCGCCAAACTCGGCGCGGCGGGGTTTCTCGGGCTGACCATCGCCGATGGTGCGCTCGACGTGCGCAGCCTGGCTATCGCCCGCTCGACCCTCGCCTACCACAGCGGCCTTGCCGATTTCGCCTTCGCCATGCAGGGACTCGGATCGGGCGCGATCAGCCTGTTTGGTACCGCTCGCCAGCGCGCCCAATATCTGTCGCAAGTCGCCAGCGGCCAGTCGATCGCCGCCTTCGCCATGACCGAGCCGGCCACGGGTTCCGACGCCGCCAACATCTCCACGTCGGGGGTCCGCGATGGCGATGATTATGTCATCAATGGTGAGAAGACCTACATCTCCAACGGCCAGATCGCCGATGTCATCACGCTGTTCGCCCGCACCGGCGAAGGCGAAGGCGCGCGCGGCATTTCCGCCTTCATCCTGCCCGGCGGCACCCCGGGCCTTGAAATCGCCGAGCGGATCGAAGCGATCGCCCCCCATCCGCTCGCCCGGCTCAAGCTCGACAACGTCCGCCTGCCAGCGTCCGCGATGCTCGGGGCCCCCGGCGAGGGCTTCAAGGTGGCGATGCAGACCTTGACCCTGTTCAGGGTGACCGTCGGCGCCGCCGCGCTCGGCTTCGCCCGCCGTGCCCTCGACGAAGCGATCGCTTTCTCCACCAGGCGCAAGCTCGGCAACGGCACCCTCGCCGACAATGCCGTGACGCAGGCCAATCTCGCCGAAATGGCGCTTGCCATCGACGCCTCGGCCCTGCTCATCGCCCGCGCCGCCTGGGCGCAGGACAAGCCCGAAATCGCCGGCGACGACAATCGCCGCGCCGCCGCAATGGCCAAGCTTCACGCCACCGAGGCCGCGCAACAAGTGATCGACATGGCGGTCCAGCTCCACGGCGGAATGGGTGTGACCAAGGGCGCGGTGGTGGAAAGCCTCTACCGCGAGATTCGCGCACTTCGCATTTATGAGGGCGCATCCGAGGTGCAGCGGGTGATCATCGCCCGTGATTTGTTGAAGGAGTACAGCCGATGAACATCCTCCAACCCCCCGGCTGGCCGCGGCCCAAAGGCTATGCCAACGGCATCAGCGCTTCGGGACGGACGATCTACACCGCCGGGCTGATCGGCTGGGACGAGAAAGAGATGATGGTCTCGCACCGGCTCGACCTCCAATTTGGCCAAGCGCTGCGCAACGTCGTCGCGGTGCTCGCCGAGGGCGGCGCGAAACCCGAGCATATCGTCCGGATGACCATCTATATCACCGACCGCGCGGGCTATCTTCGCCTGCGCGACGAATTGGTGCTGATCTGGAAAAGCATCATGGGCTCGCACTATCCGCCGATGGCGATGGTCGAGGTAAAGGCGCTGATCAACAGTTCGGCGTTCGTCGAGATCGAAGCGACGGCGGTGGTCGAGGAGTGATGCGCGACCGCTTTGTCGAGGAGCGACTGCCCGCAGCCGACCAGCTGCCCGATTTCCTGCTGCTCGACTATCCCGAGCGCCTCAACGCCGCCGCCGAACTGCTCAAGGGCGGCAAGTCCGACGACCTTGCGATCATCAATTCGCACGGCCGCTGGACTTATGCCCAGCTCGACTCGCTGTCGGGCCGGATCGCCCGGCTGCTGATCGAGCAGGAAAGCCTTCTGCCCGGCAACCGAGTCTTGTTGCGTGGGCCCAATGGCTACACCATGTTCGCCGCCTGGCTTGGCGTGCTCAAGGCTGGCGGGGTCGCGGTGACGACGATGCCGTTGCTCCGCCCTGGCGAGCTCGCCACGATCATCGACAAGGCCGAGATCAGCCATGCCCTGGTCGACAGCCGCTTCATCGGCGACTTCCGCGAGGCGATGGAACAGACGCACTTCATCAAACACCTCGTCCGCTATGACGGCGACTATGGCCAGGGCGAGCTCGAAACCCGCTGCCGCGACTTGGAGCCATTAGCCCCGATCGATACCGCCGCAGACGATCCCGCGCTGATCGCCTTCACCAGCGGCACCACCGGCACGCCCAAAGGCTGCGTCCACTTCCACCGCGACATCCTCAGCCCGTGCGACACCTTCGCCAAGACGCATCTACCGATGGAGCCCGGCGACATTGTCCTCACTTCGGCGCCGATCGCCTTCACCTTCGGTCTCGGCGCGACTCTGCTGTTCCCTTTGCGCTTCGGCGCCGCCACCGCGACGCTCGAACAATCCAGCCCGCCCGCAATGATCGACGCCATCGCCAAATTCGGCGTGACACACCTGGCCACCGCTCCAACCGCCTACAAAACGATGCTCGCGCTCCCTCAGCTCGACAGTGCCAAAGCATCGCTCAAGGCCTGCATTTCGGCCGGCGAGCATTTGCAGCAATCGGTGTGGCAAGCGTGGCATGACCGCACCGGGCTCGCCATCGTCGACGGCATCGGCGCGACCGAGATGATGCACATCTTCATTTCCGAAAGCGGCGCCGCGATCCGCCCCGGTGCGACCGGCCGCGTGGTAAAGGGTTACGAAGCGACCATTCTCGATCCCGACGCAGAAGGCGAAGGCCGCCTCGCGGTCAAGGGCCCAACCGGCTGCCGCTACCTCGACGATCCGCGCCAGGCCGATTATGTCGCGGGCGGCTGGAACATCACCGGCGACACCTTCCGCCGCGACGCCGATGGCTACTTTCACTACGTCGCGCGCTCGGACGACATGATCGTCAGCTCGGGCTACAACATCGCCGCGCCCGAAGTCGAAAATGCCCTCCTCGCCCACCCCGCCGTGGCCGAATGCGCAGTGATCGGCGCGCCCTGCCAAAAGCGCGGCCAGAAGGTCAAGGCGTTCGTCGTGCTTGC
>JBKJUB010000091.1:0-3742 GCA_046590765.1 Sphingomicrobium sp.
CTTGCCGCTGCCGGTCGGCCCGACGAGCAGGATGTTCGACTTGGCCAGCTCGACGTCGCCCGATTTGCCGCTGTGCTTGAGCCGCTTGTAGTGGTTGTGGACCGCGACCGAGAGCACCCGCTTGGCGCGGTCCTGGCCGATCACGTAATCGTTGAGCGTGGTGAAGATATCGCGCGGAGTAGGGACCCCGCCGTCCTTCTTGCCCGCGATGCCAGCCTTGGTCTCTTCGCGGATGATATCGTTGCACAGCTCGACGCATTCGTCGCAGATGAACACCGTCGGCCCGGCGATCAGTTTCCTGACCTCGTGCTGCGACTTGCCGCAGAAGCTGCAATACAGGGTGCTCTTGCCGTCGCCACCGGATAACTTGGTCATATCATTCCTCGTCGCACCGCGTCGCACGCGGCCTATGATAAGCCCATGCTAACCGGTCTTGTCGCACAATCAACCTGATGGATGGGTTAACGTGTCCCCCCGCCCGATCGCTTCGTTGTGCAAATATGGAACGCCAAGCCATCGGCGACAAGGGGCGAGATTAGGCGAAGAGGCTGATCAGCCAATAGAAAAGTGCGGCAACCAAGGCCGAACAGGGAATAGTGATTACCCACGCCATCACCACATTTTGTGCCACGCCCCAGCGTACAGCCGAGGCCCGGCGGGCGACTCCAGCACCGATGATCGATCCGGTAATGGTGTGGGTAGTCGACACCGGAATGCCGAGCGCGCTCGCCCCGAATAACATGATTGATCCTCCGGTCGAGGCGGCGAACCCCTGGTGCTGCGACAATTTGGTTATTCGGCTGCCCATGGTCTCGATGATCCGCCACCCGCCAGTCAACGTGCCCAGCCCGATCGCTATGTAGCAACTGATGGCTACCCAGTGCGGCACCCGAAAAACCCCATGAAGATACCCCGTCGAATAGAGCAGTACGGTGATTATCCCCATTGTCTTTTGCGCATCGTTAAGTCCGTGACCAAGCGAGTAAGCCGCTGACGACACCAGATGCAGCCCCTTAAACGTCCGTTCGGCGCCGCGCGCGCTGGCAAGACGGGCGAGCCAACTGGAGAGCAGCATCATCAGCATCGCCACCAGCATGCCGATCAACGGCGCCAGCGGAATGAACAACAAAGTCTTATTGAGGCCCGCCCACTGGATGCTGGGCAGACCGCCATGCGCTACGCCGGCACCGACCATCCCGCCGACCAGGGCGTGGCTCGACGATGAAGGAATGCCCTTAAGCCAGGTGACGACGTTCCAGAACATTGCCCCGACCAACGCGCCGAACACCACCGCAGGTGTGACTATGTCCTTGTCGATCAGCCCCTTGCCAATGGTGTCAGCTACCTTGTGCAGCGAGGGGTAAAACAGCATCAGGAAATAAGCCGCGAAATTGAAGAAAGCAGCAAAGGCCACCGCTTGGACCGGCCCGAGCAATTTGGTGGCGACTACGGTCGCGATCGAATTGGCGGCGTCGTGAAGCCCGTTGAGAAAATCAAACGCCAGCGCCAAAACGACCAGCCCGATCAGCAATGGAAGCGCGAGTTCGTGCATGCGTCAGCTATGGTCGATAACGATGACATCGATCTGGTTGGCGACATCCTCGAAGGCGTCGACGATCCGCTCGAGATGTTTGAAGATTTCGCGCGCGACGATGAAGTTGATTGCGCTGGTGTCGCGATTGGCCTCGAACGCTTTCTTGAGGCCGGCGGCGTGGATTTCGTCGGCGTGGCCTTCCATCCGGACTAGCCGTTCGGTCAGTTCGTGCAGGCGAGTGCCATTCCGGCCGACATCGCGCAGCAGCGGCATCGCTTCGGCCACCAGTCGCGCGGCATCGACCGTAATTGCCGCCATATCGCGCATTTCAGGTGCGAACTGCTTGAGCCCGTAGAGATCAACCCCGGCAGCGGCCGATTGCATCTCGTCGACCGCATTGTCCATCGCTCCGATCAACGAAATTATTGCGCCGCGATCAAACGGGGTAAGGAAGGTCTGGCGGACGGTTTTGAGTACCTCACGAATGATTTCGTCGGCATCATGCTCACGCTCGTGAATTTCGCGAATGTGATCGGCGGCTTTGGGTCCACCCTGAAATAAGCGACCCGTTGCCTCTGCTGCGGCGACCAACGCTGTAGCATGCGCCTCGAACAATTCGAAGAAACCCCCGGTCTTGGGAAGCAATCGCTGAAACCAGGCAAACATAGGACCTACTTTCGATTTTGCAGCAACCACGCCCAGCATGCTGTTGCGACGGGTCGCGCGATTAAACTCGGTGGCGCCAAACGTACGGATCAGGTCGCGTAAATCCTCTTCCTCGACCGCTCCGGCAGCGTCGGTCAAGCTGAACCAGCGCCGCTCGCGCTCGCTCTGTTCCTTCCACTCGGTCAATTCCTCGCTGACGCTGAGCGGATAGACTTCGACATCCGCCATCAGCGATGCCCCGCTGACTTTCCGTTTGCGATAGCGATAGCTGCCGAGCGCGGTCGGACAAACCACGCCGAGCACCCCCGCCTCCTCCTCAGCCTCCTGCGCCGCCGCAAGGTGCGGATCGGCACCGGTCGGCAGGTTACCCTTGGGAATTACCCAGCGTTTGGATTCTCGCGACGTCACCAGCAGGATTGACACTGGCGCGTCGATCCCCCGTCCATCGGTCCGATACGGCAAGGCAGCGATTTGGCGAATGTGGCTTCCCCTGATGACCGGATAGCAAAGCGCCCCGCCGCTATCCGAGCGACGAGGCGTAAGGCGGGTACAACCCGCCCGCAACTTAATTGACGATCATTTTATGTCGGCGTGATGTCCGCCGCGCCAGTCTTGTCGTCGGCATCGTCGGGGCGCTTGTCGAACACTTCGTCGATCAGCCCGAAGGTCTTGGCTTCGTCGGCCTCGAGGAAGCTGTCGCGGTCCATCGCTTTCTCGATCTCCTCGATCGGCTTGCCGGTATATTTGGCGTAAAGCGAATTAAGGCGGCTTCGCATACGAAGGATTTCGCGCGCCTGGATCTCGATATCGGACGCCATGCCTTGTGCCCCGCCCGACGGCTGGTGGACCATGATCCGGCTGTTCGACAAGGCAACGCGCATCCCCGGCTCACCCGCCGCGAGCAGGAAGCTGCCCATCGACGCGGCCTGGCCGATGCACACCGTGCCGACCTTGGGGCGGATATATTGCATGGTATCGTGGATCGCGAGCCCGCTGGTCACCACCCCGCCAGGCGAGTTGATGTACATGAAAATGTCCTTCTTCGGATTCTCCGATTCAAGGAATAGCAATTGGGCGGTGATGATTGCCGCCATATGATCTTCGATCGCACCGGTGACGAAAATGATCCGGTCGCGCAGCAGCCGCGAGTAAATGTCGAAACTGCGTTCGCCGCGGTTGGATTGCTCGATCACGATCGGAACGAGCTGGGAAACGATATCCTGATGATCCATGGGGTCTGCCAATCCTTAGCGGGAGAAAATTCGTCGGGCCCTACATCGGTCGGATGGAGCCAAGGTTCAAGCCACCGGTTGCGACACATAGGCCAGACGCCGCATCTCGCGCCGACCACGCGTGACGGTATCGAGGATCAGCCCGGCGAATACGCACAGCACCGCGATGATCGTCATTCCGGTGACCAGGATTGCGGTCGGCAATCGCGGCACCAGCCCGGTGTCGAGGTAGGTCAGCACCAGCGGCACCGCCAGAATGATCGCGCCAAGCAAGAACAGCGAGCCGATCGAGCCATAGAATAATACAGGC
>JBKJUB010000137.1:0-16098 GCA_046590765.1 Sphingomicrobium sp.
TCGTCGCCCTTGACGATCAAGCCAGTGTTGATCGCTGCAACCGCCGAAGGACCACTTTCGTCAACCGTGACGAGGGCCGCGGCATTGAGCGTTGGGGTGACCGAGACACCATCGTCAAACACAACAATGCGATCGCCGATCGCAACCGAGCCGCTCGCTTTGTCGCCGTCGAAATCGGTCAGTGAAACGGTGGCATTGACGAGCCCGGTCAGCGTGATCGGGGTCGACGTATCGTTGAGAGCGTCAGCGCTGGAGCCATCGGTCACATGGTCGAGCGGCACCGACTGGGTATAGGTGACGGTGCCATTGGCATTGATGACCAGCGTGAAGGCGGTCTGGGCAGCACCGAAAGTACCGGTGATAGTCGTCGCATTGGTCTGGACGAGCGTGATAGCCTGATGGCCATCCGTGGTGAACAGACCGCTGGCCAGGCTGCTGACTCCACCGGTCAGTGAAAGGCCATAAACAGTCGAGTTCGACACGGCAGGCCCGTCAGCACCGAAGGCGCCGGTAAGCGAAATCATCGGCGCCGCGCTCGTCCCGGTGAGCAAGAACCCGGGAATCACCGCCAAGGTTTCGTCCACCGTGATGCCCGAAGCTGCGGCTGCAGCACTGGCGTTGGGCGAATCGTCTTCGAAAGTTACAGTAATGCCTCCGGCCGCAGTGAGATCACCGTCGGAAACCGTCACAGGAACGACAATCGAAGTCGTATTCTCGCCGGCACCGGCGGGGTGGTCGATCGGGCGAAGCAACGTGACGGTGTACGCTCCGGCGTCGGTGATCGAAATCGTGACGACCGGATTGACCCCAGCCGAGCCAGTCAGCAGGTGGCCATCGGGGCTCACTACCCAGGTCAGCGCAACGCCGCCCGAGGTAAGCCCAGCAGGCGGTGCGCCAAGTCCAACGCTAAGCGGATCGCCGTCAGGGTCGGATACAGAAATGGTGCCCGAAACAACGGACAGATTCGTGGTGTCTTGCGGCGGCCCCGGATTGGTATCCGGAAGGCCGTTGGGAAGCCCTTCTTCGGATACGGCAATCGCCGAGCTGACGATCAGCGGCGGATCGTTTTGCTTGATGAATTGGCCGGGCTCATGGAATTCGGGCGGCGTATAGCCAAGCTCGGTCGGCGGCAGCAGATCGCCCAACGGCACGCCGGGATCAAGCGGAGCAACCGGCACAGCGAAGTTGCCGCCGCTGCTCTGCTGGTTGGAGGTGAGGTCGCCGGCCGCCGGCCGCGGCTCGGAGCCGATCAGCAACGCCGCAAGGTTGGTCGCCGGAACTTCGACTCCGCCAAGGACGAGTTGCGGAACGAAGATTGCACCGTCGACGATGATCATCGTCGAGCCATCGGGCAACGTCACGACAAGATCGCGACCAACGATGTGGATGTCGCTCAATTCGACACCCGCCGGGAGGACAACGGTTCCATCGGCGCCGGGAACGACACGCGTCCCCTCGGTCGCCAGCTTGGGCAAATCGCCAATGTTGATCACCAACCGCGCGATGTCGGTCGCGCCAGCCTTGTTGGCCAAGGTATAATGAAAAACGTCGGACACGCCGTCGGGCGTCCCGTGATCGCGTTCGTAACTGTAATTGCCGCGAGCATCGATACTCAGCGTGCCATATTGGCCATGGACCGAAAGTTTGCCGGCGTTGAAACTGGCGTCGCTTCCGCCAGCACCGTCGATTGCGGTAATTTTGCCCGCGCCGCTGTCGACCATATCGAGCCCGGTCGAGCCGGTAATAGTGCCGGTTCCGGAAATCACATTGCCGGTGGCGGGGCCATAATCGCGTGCGGCGAGATGATCTGCGTCATTGCGCGCATCGACCTGGCCCGATCCCGTCTGGGAAGCATCTTCGTATCGCATAACCCACCTTCGCCCCTGCCGCGCGGGACCCAAGAGGCCGGCACGGCTGATTGTGATTTCACGAGAAAGGAAGCCGTCAGCGTTAACCAGAGAAGGTTAACACCGATGCGATCCACCCGCTGTCAGTGCATTAACAAGCACATGGCTTGAGACAAATTGCAAGTTGGTGATCGAAGGCAGGGCATCCCAAGCCAAAGAGCATGGAACGGATCGCCAAGTAAAAAAATATTGACGCCGATATCATTTAAATAGCTAGAACATTGAGTTACTCTTAATACGTCTACTTAATTACTTCATTATTCAAATATAGAACCAGATAGTGGATGAAAAACTGAAGGCGCAAATCGCGAGTTTTGTTGGCAAGTTAATTTCTGTTAACTTTTTGATCATCCTTTACAAATCGTTAACATCGGTTATCCGGATGATTCATCACACAGACGGGGAGCGAATTGGTAGCGGAGCAACGCTTGTAAAAAAGCCAATGCAAAGTCTCGAATCGGGACGAAATTCGCCTGCTCAAAGCCATCCATTCCGCTGAATGGCCCCAAAATCGAGACTCATCCACGCGAGTCGCGCGCTCGAAATTCCCCCATTTGCCAGCGACATCGGGGCGACTGTTCAATCATAATCGGCGTGGGGGATTGAGTGGCAGGGCCGGCCAAGGCTAGGCCCAACGCCATGAAAATTGCCTGCATCGGCGCGGGACCAGCGGGTCTCTATTTCGCCATTTCGATGAAGTTGCGTGCTCCGCAACATGATGTCCGGGTGTTCGAGCGCAACCCGCGCGGCGTGACGTTCGGGTGGGGAGTCGTATTCTCTGACCAAACGGTCGACAATTTGCAGGCTAACGACCCCGTGTCCGCTGCCCGCATCAGCGCGAGTTTTGCGCATTGGGACGATATCGAGGTGCATATCGCCGGTGAATGCCATCGCTCGTCCGGGCACGGCTTTATCGGCATCGGACGCAAGCATTTGCTCGACCTACTCTCGGCGCGCGCGGAAGAGCTCGGTGTGGCGCTTACATACGGCCATGAATGCGATCCCGATCCAGCGGCCTGGGCCGATTACGACCTGGTTATCGCCGCTGACGGTATCAACAGCCGCATGCGCGATTCCAAACCCGACGTTTTTGGAGTCGAAGTCGACGAGCGGGCCAACAAGTTCATTTGGCTTGGCACGCTCAAATGCTTCGATGCCTTTACCTTCGCGTTCGAGCAGACCGAGGCGGGTTGGATCTGGGCGCACGCCTATCGCTTTGCCGACGATTGCTCGACCTTCATCGTCGAATGTTCGCCGCAGACCTGGGCCGGCCTTGGCTTCGATACGCTGGACCAGGCTGCGGTCATCGCTTGCTGCGAAACGATTTTCGCGCGCTACCTCGATCGTCAGCCGCTGCTCAGCAATGCCGCCCACCTGCCGGGTGTCGCCGCGTGGCTCAACTTTCGTCGCATCCGCTGCGATCGTTGGAGCGACGGCAAGATCATCCTGATCGGCGACGCTGCGCACACCGCGCATTTCTCGATCGGGTCAGGCACCAAACTGGCGCTCGAAGATGCGATCAAGCTCGCCGAGGTGCTCAACCGCCCCGGCCTGCCGAACGGTCAGGCGCTTCAAGAATATCAGGCCGAGCGCGGCCTCGAAGTATTAAAGCTTCAGAATAGCGCGCGCAATTCGACCGAATGGTTCGAGACGCTCGACCGCTATCTTGAGTTCGAACCGTGGCAATTTGCCTATTCGCTGATGACCCGAAGCCAACGCATCAGCCATGAGAATTTGCGGCTCCGCGATGCGGATTGGCTGGGCGAGGTCGAGCGCAAATTCTGGGAACGCGCGACGGGCAAGGCGACCGCTGCGCCGCCCATGTTTGCGCCGCTCTCGTTGCGCGACTTGCGGCTCGAAAATCGCATCGTCGTGTCGCCGATGGCGACCTATTCGGCGGCTGACGGCACGCCAGGCGATTTCCACCTGGTGCATTATGGCGCGCGCGCGATGGGCGGCGCCGGACTGGTGTTTACCGAGATGACCTGCGTCTCCGCCGAAGGAAGGATCACGCCGGGCTGCACCGGCATGTGGTCCGCCCTGCATGTTGCCGGATGGCGGCGCATCACCGACTTCGCACATGCTAATAGCGCTACAAAAATGTGCCTCCAGCTTGGCCATTCAGGCGCCAAGGGGTCGACCCAGCTGGGGTGGGAGGAAATGGACTCGCCACTGGCCGAAGGCAATTGGCCGTTGGTCGCGGCCAGCGACGTGCCGTGGGACGAGGCCAATGCCACGCCGCGCGCGCTTACCCGGGCAGATATGGACGTGATCCGCGATCAATTTGTCGCCGCGACGCGGATGGCGATCGACGCCGGATTCGACATGATCGAGCTACACGCCGCACACGGTTACCTGCTGTCCAGCTTCATTACCCCGCTGCAGAACAAGCGCGATGACGATTATGGCGGAAGCCTCGCCAACCGTCTGCGCTATCCGCTCGAAGTGTTCACCGCGATGCGCGCTGTGTGGCCGCCCGAGCGTCCGATGTCGGTGCGCATCTCGGCGACCGATTGGGCCGGCGATGATGGCGTCACCCCCGACGACGCAGTCGAAATCGCGCGCGCCTTTGCCGAGGCTGGTGCGGACCTGATCGACGTCTCGGCGGGTCAGACCTGGGCCGATGCACAACCGGTTTACGGCCGGATGTTCCAGACCCCCTTCTCCGACAAGATCCGCAACGAGGCGAAGTTGGCGACGATGGCAGTCGGCAACATTACCGATCCCGACCAGGCCAATGCCATACTCGCATCGGGCCGCGCCGATCTGGTGGCACTAGCCCGCCCGCACCTGATCGACCCTTCGTGGACGCTTCGAGCGGCGGCGGCACAGCAATATCGCGAGATATACACGCCGCCGCCCTACCTCGCGGGCATGACTCAACTGGCGCGCACCTTGCAGCGCGAAGCCGAGGCCGCAGCGGCTTCGCTCAAGCCCTAGCAACCGGTTGGCGACTATGCGCGTTTCCGCCGCATGACGCGAAGCGGCTATCTTCAACCCGATCGCGGCGATCGCGCCAAGGCCGCCGGGGCTGCGCTGGTAATCCATCTGCTGCTCGGGGCGGCGTTCCTCACCGGGCTTGCGCTGCATATCGACAAGCAGCGCGACACCGGCCTGACGACCTTCGATGTTGCATCCCCGCCCCCGCCGCCGCCGGTCACGGAGACAAGAAAGAAGCGAGCCGACGACCGCCCGGCGCCGGCAGGCAAGAAGAGCAGTCCGAGCCCGATCGTCGCCCCGCCCGCGAAATTGCCAGTCGTGCAGTCGATGACCGCAGCGCCACTCGCGGGACAAGGAACCGCCTCGACCGCTGGCCCAGCGGCGAACGGCGCTGGCACTGGGGCGGGTGGATCTGGTAACGGCCAGGGTGGAGGCGGGACCGGCGGCGGCGGCGTGATCGGCGCGCGGCTAGTGTCCGGCGCGCTGACCCGCGGCGACTATCGCCAGATCGCTAGCCTGGGGTCGTCGCGCGGCGCGGCGGAACTGTTGTTACTGGTCAACCCCGCCGGCCGGGTCGAGCGATGCCGCGCGCTTGGCTCGAGCGGCAATCCGCAGGTCGATGCGGGGCTATGCCAATTGCTCGCCTACCGCGCTCGGTTCGTCCCGGCGCATTCGGCGGACGGAATGCTTTACTATCAGGACGTGTATTATTTCCCACGCTGGGGACGCTGATCAACGGCTGGCGATGGCTCGGGTCGGGGCTAGCGCTGCCATTGCTGCCTGATCGCGATTGTAGACGTCGGGAAGATACGCGACCCCTCCCTCGCTGGGCACGGCGGTCAGATAGGTTAGGTAGACCGGCACCGGTTCTGGCAGATCGACGCGCTGCTCGGTCGTTGCCGAGTGGGTCGACGGCGGCTTGCCGTTAAACAGCCAGTGCGCCAGGCGTGGCGCATCTTCAAGCCGAACGCAGCCACCGCTGAACATCCGCGTTTCCTCACCCAGAAGCGCCTTGTCGGGCGTATCGTGGAGATAGATGCCCTGCGCATTCGGGAACATGAACTTCATCTTGCCCATCGCATTGTTTGGCCCGGGAAGCTGGCGGATGCGCACTTCCTGCTTGCCCGCCGCAACTGCCGCCCAATCGACTGTATCAGGGCTGACAACGGTCGCATCCTCCTCCCAGTTCGACAACAATTGATAACCCTTGAGCTTGAGATACGCCTTGCCGTCCTTGACGACATTGGGTGCGATCCGCTCCGCCGCCAGATCGGGCGGAACATTCCAATACGGGTTGAGCGACGTGAAGCGGATCATCGCCGCCATCACCGGCGTCGGGTAAATCGGCTTGCCGACCACTACCCGCATCGAGTCGACCGCGTGGCCGTCCTGGTACATCGTCAGTTGCGCGGCGCTGGCGTTGACGATGATGGTGCGCCCGCGGCCCGCCGGAAGCGCCCGCGCGCGTTCGAGATTGAGCATCAGCAAGGGCCGATTGTCGGCCCCGGCAAGGATGGCGTGACGAAGACCCGCGTAAATCGGGTTCATCCAGCGCATCTCGGCCAGATAGGCCTCTTGCGACGGCGCGGCGGCGGCCTCGTCGAGTAATTGGCGCGGGAATTCGGCGGACGGGCGAAGCTCGGGATCGACCCAGATCATCTCGGCGCTCTTCAGCCGCCGAACATCGCGCACATAATCCACAAAGGCTTGGCTAAGCAGGCGGTCGGCGTGAAGTGTTTCCCCGAAATTTTTGAAGCTTGACCGACGAAGCGCCTGATCGAGCGCGCGCAGGCGATTGTCGTCACGACGCAACCCATCGGCCTCGGCGCCGGCCAGCAATTCCATCATCATCTGCGCCGCTTCGCTACCGTTCGCCAGCCACAATGGCTGTCCGCCGCGCGCCGCATAAAAGGAATCGATCGTCTGATCCTGCAGCGACGCGACGGCGCGCGTTTCTGCGGCGGCGATTTGCGGCACGCCGGCCAAAAAAGCGAGGCACAAGCAAAGGCGCGCCGGGCGGAAAAACCAACCGACGCGCCTGTTGAGTGAAGCTTGTCGCTTCGCGATGTCAGCCGCGCTCGCCAGTGCGGCTGGTCGGCTGGCTCATCGGTGGCGGGGCATTGTTGGTCGGCGCGCCCTGATAATATTGGCCATTGTACATATAGCCATCGACGCGGCCGTCACGATCCTGGTCGGCCCAGATCGCCCCCGCGAGGCCACCGACCACTGCACCGGCGATCGCGCCTTCAAGGATGCTCACACCCGGGATCAACGCACCGGCAGCAGCGCCAAGCACTGCACCGCCGGCAACGCCGGTCCCGACGCGACCGAGGGTCGAATCCCAACCCGACGGGCGGCCCTGGTAATATTGACCATTCTGGCTGTAGCCGTCGGCATAGCCGTCATTATTGGTGTCGGTCCAAACCGCGCCAGCGAGCCCGCCGATCGCGGCACCAACCACTGCGCCCTCGATCGGCGAAATGCCGCCAACCACGGCGCCAACGCCGGCACCACCAACGGCGCCAATTGCGGCACCGGTCCCGGCGTTCGCCAGGCGTCCATTGTCATAAGTTGAGCAGGCCGAGACAGCCATCGATCCGGCCAGCAAGGCGGCAATGAGTGAATTACGCATAATTTATCTCCCTAAGTTCAAAAGCGGCCTCAGCTCCGAGCCCTCGGCCCCGCCAGCGGCGCATGAAGTCAAACAGCAAACGATGGTCCAAAAGGATCGTTCCCGATGCGATTCAATCGGCGAACCCGGTCACTGATCCAACTGCTTGTAATAGCTAGAGAAGATACTTCATCTTGAGCGGCTCAAGCGACCGGCCGTTGCTTTCGAACGACGCTTCATTGAACCGCGGCGCGCGCATTTTCATCGCCGGATTGCGCGAAAAAGCGAAACCCTCGGTCGGCATTCCAAAAGTGGTATTGAGCTTTCCGTCATTGTTGGCGTCGTGGATTGCCGAAAGCGCATAGGTGCCCGGCGGCACCGCGTGAAATTCGTAATGCAGCGGCGCCTGCGATGCGCGGATCGTCGCCTTGAAATTGCCCGCGCCCTTGCAGTCGGGAAAGCCCTTGGGTTCGCGCGTCAGGCACAGGTGAACCACCCCGCGTGCATCACGCAGCCCGACGATCTCCACCGAGATCGTCGATGTCGCTTGCGACTGGGCCAGCGCGGGTGCGGGCGCGAAGAGGCTCAAAGCTGCCAAGGCCGCCATCGGTCGAACAAAGTCGATCCCAAAACCGGAAATAGAGGCCATAATTGCACTTGTTCCTCTGATGATGAAGCTGGTGGTGGCTGGCGGTTATCAGCCAATTGCCTGCCGTTCCGTGAACGAGGCGGCGCGGAAACATCTCCCACCCCATATGATTGGTGACGCCCATCACGGTCATAATGGTCAGCACCAGCCCGAGCGCCGCAACATGGATCGGGATGGTCATGATCAGCACCGGGATGACCACCGCGCCGGTGAGCGATTCCCACGGGTGGAAGCTCATTGCCGCCCACGCGGTCGGGGGATGGCTGGCGTGATGAACCGCGTGAACCCGGCGGTAAACGGCGGGGCGGTGCATCCAGCGGTGGGTCCAGTAAAACCAGGTGTCGTGCAACGCGAGATAGGCGAAAACCGATAAGGGGAGCCAGTAAGCCGGATAGAGCAGCGGTTGGGTGTAGAGCTTAGTCCAGCCGTGTTTATCCCACAGAAACAACAGGATACCGGAAGGCACGCCGTACAGCGATGCGCTTAAGATTGACCATTTTATTTCCGAGCGGATCTGCGGTTCTAAGCCCGCATAAAGCCCGGGCCGAACGCGCCGGGTCAGCCAGGCGAATCCGCCGCTGGTAAGCAAATAGCGCACCGCGACGATCAATGTCATCGCAATCGCCGACCACAACATTCCGGTTCCGAGGTCCATCGCCATAGCCTTACCAGCGCGATCCCCCTAAGGCGAGCAGCGATGCGGCCCAGTGAACCCCTGATCATCGTTGGTGGAGGCCTGGCGGGATCGCTCGCCGCGCTGGCGATTGCGGCGCGTCGCCCCGACGTGCCGCTGCTGCTGGTCGAGGCAGGCGACTGCTTTGGTGGCAATCATGTCTGGTCCTACTTCGATGGCGATGTCGCTGGCGACGAACTGGCGCTGGTCGAAGCTATGAAACCGATCCACTGGCCGAGCCACATCGTGCGCTTCCCCGGACGCACCCGGGCGCTCGGCTTCGGCTATAACAGCATCCATTCGAGCGGCCTCGACGCGCTGGTCCGCGAGCGACTGTCACCCAGCCAGTGGAAGCTCGGCACCGCGGTCATCACCATTGCAGCCGACGAAATCACGCTTGCCGACGGGACCAGTATCGCCGCCTCGGGCGTGATCGACGCGCGTGGCCCCGACGGGCCGATGCCGGGGATCGAACTGGCGTGGCAGAAATTCGTCGGTATCGAACTGCACGCGCCCGGTCACGGCCTCGCTGCGCCAATCATCATGGACGCGACGGTCGACCAGTCCGACGGCTATCGCTTCGTCTATAGCCTGCCGTTCGCGCCCGACCGGCTGCTAATCGAGGACACTTATTACACCGACGGGGCCGTGCTGGACGTCGTGGCAGTCCGGCGGCGGATCGCCGATTATGCCGCGGTGCAAGGCTGGAAGGGTAAGCCGCTGCGCGAGGAGGTCGGGCTGCTGCCAATCCTGCTCGGCGGCGATCCGCAGGAATTCTGGCCGGCCGCCGACCCGGTGGCGCGGCTCGGACTCAAGGGGGGCTTCTTCCACCCCACCACCGGTTACTCACTGCCATTGGCCGCATCGAACGCGATCGCGCTTGCCGCTTTACCCGATCTCGGCGGCGCGGCGATTGCGGCATGGACTCGGATCCGTTTCCTCGGCCATTGGCGCAGGAGCGGTTTCTATCGATTGCTCAACCGCATGCTGTTCCGGGCCGCGCGCCCCCAGGAGCGAGTGAAGGTGTTCACCCATTTCTACCGTCTCAAAGAGGTATTGGTGTCGCGCTTCTACGCTGGCAAACTGACGATGCGCGACAAATTGCGCATCCTCTCGGGCAAGCCGCCCGTTCCTTTGCTCAAAGCCCTGAAGGTGATGATTTCGTGAGCGACAGACCGACCAGCGCGCCCCGAACCGCCATCATCATCGGTGCGGGGTTCGGCGGGCTGGCGCTCGCCATCCGACTGCAATCGGCGGGGATCAAAACCACCGTGGTCGAAGCGCGCGATCGACCCGGTGGCCGCGCCTATGTGTGGAAAAAGGACGGTTACACCTTCGATGCCGGCCCGACGGTGATTACCGACCCGCCGTGCCTCGAAGAATTATGGGCGTTGTCGGGCAGCAAGATGGCCGACGATGTGACACTTGCGCCGGTATCGCCTTTCTATCGCCTGATGTGGAACGACGGCGTGGCGTTCGATTATTCGAACGACGATGTCGCGCTGGAGAAAGCGATCGCCGCGCTCAATCCCGACGACGTCGCAGGGTACCACCGGTTCCTGAAATATGCCGAGGGCGTCTATCAAGAGGGCTATGTGAAGTTGGGGTCGGTGCCGTTCCTCGACTTTGCATCGATGCTGAAAGCCGCGCCGGCGATGATGAAATATCAGGCGCGGCGGTCGGTCTATTCGATGGTTGCGAGTTTCGTGAAGAGCGACAAATTGCGCCAGGCGCTGTCGTTCCACACCTTGCTGGTTGGCGGCAATCCGATGAACACCAGCGCGCTCTATGCCTTGATCCACAAGTTGGAGCGCGACGGCGGGGTGTGGTTCGCAATGGGCGGGACCAATGCGCTAATCGATGGCATGGTGCGCTTGTTCGAACGGCTCGGCGGGACGGTGCGGCTGAGCGAGCCGGTCGAGCAGATCACGACGACGGGCAATCGCGTCACCGGCGTGGTGACGGCCAAGGGCGCAATCCTGGCCGACCTGGTCGCGAGCAATGGCGACGTGGTCCACAGCTATGGCCTGATCAAGGATCATCCGCGTGGGGCACAGGGCGAGGCCAGGCTCAAGAAGCGCAGCTTTTCGCCGAGCCTGTTCGTGGTTCACTTCGGGTTGAAGGGGACGTTCGACATTCCGCATCACTCGATCCTGTTTTCGGATCGCTACGGGCCATTGCTCAAGGATATTTACAAGAATGGCGTGCTGGCGGAGGATCCCTCGCTGTATCTTCACCACCCGACCGTCACCGACGCGAGCATGGCGCCGCCGGGCTGCTCATCCTTTTACGCGCTCGCGCCGGTGCCACATCGCGGCAAGATGGATGTCGACTGGGCGGTCGAGGGGCCGCGCTACCAGGAGGTGGTGCTCGACCGGATCGAGAAACTGCTGATCCCCGACATCCGGACACGGATCGAGACGATCTTCCATTACACCCCGGCCGATTTCACCGACGATCTTGGCGCGCATCTGGGGAGCGCGTTCAGCCTCGAGCCGGTGCTGACCCAATCGGCTTACTTCCGGGTGCATAACCGCGACGACGTGCTCGAGAATCTGTACTTTGTCGGGGCGGGGACTCATCCCGGCGCGGGGATTCCAGGCGTGGTTGGAAGCGCCAAGGCGACGGCGGGACTGATTGTCTGATGAACCGAGCGGAACTGGTCGAGGCATCGGGAGCGATCATCGCCGAGGGCTCGAAGAGCTTCCGCAGCGCGAGCCGGTTGTTCGATCCTGTCACCCGCGAGCGATCATGGTTGCTGTATGCCTGGTGCCGCGCGTGCGACGATCTGACCGATGGCCAGACGCTTGGCCATGACGCGCAGGCACCCGCCGACCCCGCCGCTGGGCAACGCCGGATCGAGGCGCTGACCGATGCCGCGCTGGCGGGCCAGACGACTGGCGATACGCCGTTCGATGCGCTGGGGATGGTGGCGGGCGAAGTGTCGATCCCCAAGCGGACGATCGACGATCATCTCAAGGGCTTTGCGCTCGACGCCAAGGGCTGGATGCCGGCTGACGAGTCCGAGATGTTGGCTTATTGTTATTACGTCGCGGGGGCGGTCGGATCGATGATGGCGGCGGTGATGGGGGTCGACCCCGCCGAGCGTGACACGTTGAACCGCGCGAGCGATCTGGGGATCGCATTCCAGCTGGCGAACATCGCACGCGACATCGTCCCCGATGCCGAGCAGGGCCGGATCTACCTGCCCCGCGACTGGCTGATCGAAGCTGGGCTCAACCCCGACGATCCGGCGAGCATTGCCGCGCCGGGGGGGCGCAAGGCAGTTGCGGCGATGGCCAAAAGGCTGGTCGACCTGTCGTGGCGATATCGCCGGTCGGCCCGGACTGGTGCCGCGCGATTGCCGTTCCGCGCGCGACTTGCGGTGCTCGCTGCCGCCAATGTCTATGGAGCGATCGGCGCGCGGGTAGTGCGGCGCGGCACCCGGGCGTGGGACAGCCGCACAATCGTGTCGAAGGGCGAGAAACTGCTCCATTTTGCAAGCGCGCTGGCGATGGCAGTACTGCCCGCGCCGCGCACCCCGCGCGACAATCTGTGGACCGCGCCGACCTAGGCCGAGCGGCGGGTCGGTTCGCGCAGCGTGGCGCGGCTGTGCTCGAGCTGGAGCATCAGCCGGTCGAGCGGCGGGGCGACGAGGAAGCCGAAGCTGAGGCCGTGGTGCTTGCTTTCGACCGCATGGTGGAGGCGGTGGGCCTGGACAATGCGTTTCATGTAGGCCGACTTGGGGATGTAGCGATGTTGCAGCCGGCGGTGGACGATGACGTCATGGAAGCCGAAATAAATCATCCCGTACGTTGCAACCCCGATCCCGATGGCGAGTGCCCACGGGCCCCAGGCGCCGGTGAAGCCGCGGTTGATCAGCACTAGCGACGGCACCGCGAAGATCAGGGCGTAGAGATCGTTGAGCTCGAACCGGCCGTCGCGCGGGCGGTGATGGCTCTGGTGCAGGAACCAGCCCGGCCCGTGCATTACCCAGCGGTGCATGACGTAGGCAAAGCCTTCCATCAGCACGACGGTGGCGAGCCACAGGAGGATAAGTGCTAGCATGGCTGCTATATAGGGGCGCGACCTTGCCGGCGCCAGCATTAGCGTCTGGGTTAGAGATTGCCGAGCGGTGTAACCAAAGCCTAGTTTGAAGCGTATCATCCACTGACATGAAGATGGAGTCCGCGCGATGGCCAGTGTTGCAATGGACGAAAACGTCGAAGCGCCGGTCGTCGCATCAGGCCCGGTCGCTGGCGACGTGGTCAAGCGGCACCGGCTGTCGACCCGGCTGTGGCACTGGACCAACGTCGTCACGCTGGCGGTGATGATGATGAGCGGGCTGATGATCTTCAACGCCCACCCGCGATTGTACTGGGGGCAATATGGCGCCAACGCCGACCATGCCTGGCTCGAGATCGGATCGACCGAACATACCGGCTTCGTCAGCATCGGGCCGGCCAGGGTCGAAACCACCGGGGTGCTCGGGCGGTGGAGCGACAAGGACGGCAATGTCCACAACAATGCCTTTCCCGGCTGGATCACGATTCCGTCGAGCTACAGCCTGGCCGACGCGCGGCTGTGGCACCTCGCCTTCGCCTGGATACTGGCGCTTAACCTGACGATTTACATGGTGCTGAGCCTGCGCAACCGCCACTTCAAGCGCGACCTCGCCATCTCGCTCGACGAAGCGCGGCCAAGCCATGTGTGGCAGGACGTCAAGGATCATGCGCGGCTCAAGCTGCCGACGGGGGCGGCGGCGCTGAAGTATAATATCCTCCAGAAACTGGCTTATTCGTCGGTGCTGTTCGTGATGCTGCCGCTGATCATCCTGACCGGGCTGACGATGTCGCCGGCGATGGACGCTGGGTGGGGCTGGCTGCTCGATATTTTCGGCGGGCGGCAGTCGGCGCGGTCGATCCATTTCATCACCATGATTGCGCTGATCGGCTTCTTCGTCGTCCATATCGTGATGGTCGTGCTGGCCGGGCCGATTAACGAACTGCGGTCGATGCTGAGCGGTTATTACAAATTGCCCGGCAAGGTCGCTGACGAGGAGATCGCAGAATGAACCGGCGCGAATTGCTCGGCGGGCTGTCTATGGGTGCAGGCGGGCTGCTGCTCAGCGGGTGCGACAAATTGAATTCGAGTCCGGCGTTTCGCACGATCCTGACCAGGGCCGAGCAGCTGCATTTGAATGCCCAGCGGCTGGTCGCGGACGGGCTGGCGCGCGAATATCGCCCCGACCAGATGTCGCCGATCTTCCGCACCAACGGCAACACCCGGCCGGCTTCAGCCGATTATGCGGCGCATGCGGCGAGCAATTTCGTCAATTGGCGGCTGGTGGTCGACGGGTTTGTCGCGCACCCGCTCAACCTGTCGTTGCACGATCTTGGCGCCTTCCCCCAACGCGCGCAGATCACCCGCCACGATTGCGTCGAAGGGTGGAGCGCGATCGGCAAATGGCAGGGGCCGGTGCTGGGTGACATATTGAAAGCCGCAGGGATCAACGACCGCGCCAAATACATCGTGTTTCACTGCGCCGACGACAGCAATGGCGCGCCTTATTACGAGTCGATCGACCTGTACGACGCGTTCCATCCGCAAACCATCATGGCCTTGCTGATGAACGACAAGAGGCTGGCGATCGGTCACGGCGCGCCGATCCGCCTGCGCGCCGAGCGGCACCTGGGCTACAAGCATGCCAAGTTCGTGATGCGGATCGAAGCGCGCGACCGGATCGACAATTTGTACCAGGGCAAGGGTGGCTATTGGGAAGATAGCGCCGGTTACGCCTGGTATGCTGGGATTTAAAAACATGCACAAATCGATCATGGTGACTTTTGCAGCGCTCACCGCTTGCTCGTCCGGCAATGCCACGCCAGGGCCGCAAGTCGCGGGCAATGACCTCAATCCGGTGGTGGTCGAACTGTACCAGAGCCAGGGCTGCTCATCGTGCCCGCCGGCCAATGCCAACCTCAATGCGGTGGCGGGGAAGAAGGGCGTGCTCGCGCTGAGCTTTGCGGTGACATACTGGGACCAGCTCGGCTGGAAGGACCAGTTCGCCAAGCCGCAATTTACCCAGCGGCAGTGGGATTTCGCCAATTCGAGCGGCCGCGGCAATGTCGCGACGCCGCAGGTGATCGTCAACGGCAGCGGCAATATGACCGGCGCCGACAAAGGCCATTTCGCGCGATTGCTCGCCGTCGGCGGACCCAAGGGCGGGCCGGCGATCGGGGTTGACGGCGGTGGCGTGACCATCGGCGCGGGCAAGGGGGCCAAGCCTGCCACGGTGTGGCTGGTGCGATATGACCCGCGCACCCGCAACGTGGCGATCCGCGCCGGGGAGAATGGCGGCCGCACTTTGCCCCACCGCAACATCGTCACCGAATTGCGCGCGCTCGGCAGTTGGAGCGGGGCGGCAGCGCGGTTCGGGATTGCACCATCGCCCGACAAGGCCTTGCTCAGCGCGATCCTGGTCCAGCAGGGCAAGGGCGGGCCAATCGTGGCGGCGCGAAAGATCTGATGATCGCACTGGGGCTCGCGTTTTTCGTCACGGCCCTGCTCTACGCCATCGCGGGGTTCGGCGGGGGATCGACCTATACCGCGCTGCTGGTGCTGGCGAAGACCGACTATCGCGCGGTGCCGATCCTGTCGCTGGCGTGCAATATCCTGGTGGTCAGCGTCGGGACGTGGCGATTTGCGCGCGCCGGGCATTTCAACTGGCGCCGCGCGTGGCCACTGTTCGTTACCTCGGTCCCGGCGGCATGGATCGGCGGGTCGCTGCATATTCCCAAACAAGTTTTCCTCGCCTTGCTCGCGGCGTCGTTGCTGGTCGCGGGGCTGGTGATGCTGTGGCAACCGATGTGGAAGCGCGACGTCGAGCCTGTGCCGGGGCCGCGCTGGATCGAGCCGGTGGCGGGCGGGACGCTCGGGTTGCTCGCCGGGATCGTCGGGATCGGCGGCGGGATTTTCCTCGCGCCGTTGCTTTATGTGTTGCGCTGGGACGCGCCGAAGCGGATTGCAGCGACATGCGCGGCGTTCATCCTGGTCAATTCGATTGCGGGGCTTGCGGGACAGGCGAGCAAGGGCGTCGCGGCGACCGGGGCGGCGCTGGGTGAGCATGCCCTGCTGTTCCCCGCAGTGGTCGCTGGCGGCATCATCGGTGCGGGGCTTGGGGCGAAGACATTCGCGCCCGCCTGGGTACGGATCGTGACGGCGGTGTTGATTTTATATGTCGCCGCGCGATTGGGGCTGGAGGCGGTCAAGTGATCGGCAATCACGCCCAGAGCATCACTTATTTGCGGCTGTCGGT
>JBKJUB010000008.1:0-8041 GCA_046590765.1 Sphingomicrobium sp.
CTCGACCAACTTGTCGGCATAATAAGCCTCGGGACCAAGCTCGGAGCGGAGCCATTCCTTCAAGAACGGCTCGGCGGTTTCCCACATGTTGATGTCGGGATCGAGCGCGGTGGCGACACCTTCCTCCATCACCATCGTCTTTTGCAGCAGCAGCAGGTGGGGCTGGGTCTGCATGTCGAAATCGCGAGTGATGGTGAACAAGCTGTCGAGCATCCGGCTTACGCTTATTTCCTTAACCGGCAGACCGCGGATCGGCTCTCCGACAGCGCGCAAGGCGGTGGCGAATTCGGCGACATTGTGATGCGGCGGGACATATTGCGCTTCGAAGTGGATTTGCGCGACGCGGTCGTAATTGCCGGTGATCAGGCCGTAGAGGATTTCGGCGAGCCACATCCGCGCCTGGCGGTTGATCCGGCCCATGATTCCGAAGTCGATCGCCGCCAATTGCCCGTTGGGCATGGCGAACAAATTGCCCTGGTGAAGATCGGCGTG
The DNA here is from genome assembly GCA_046590765.1 of Sphingomicrobium sp. Taxonomy (GTDB): domain Bacteria; phylum Pseudomonadota; class Alphaproteobacteria; order Sphingomonadales; family Sphingomonadaceae; genus Sphingomicrobium. The sequence continues at coordinate 493 of JBKJUB010000008.1, forward strand.
GAAATAGCCATCGATCACCGCTTGTCGAAGGAAGCCGCGGACGAGGATTTCGGCGAGCGCCTTGGGGTCGTGGCCAGCCTCGATCAGCGCCTCGCGGTTGGTCAGCTTGATCCCGTCGAGCCATTCGAGCGTGAGCACTCGGCGCGCGGTCCGGCGCCAGTCGATTTCGGGAATGTAGAAGCCCGGCTCGGCGACCATATTTTCCCTGAGCTCGGAAGCCGATGCGGCTTCGCGGGTCAGATCGAGTTCGCGGCGGACCCACTGGCGGAAGTAGGCCACGACCAGGCGCGGGCGGAGGCGTTCGGCCTCACCGCCAAGCAGTTCGACATGCGCCGCAGCCCATTCATAGGTTTCGATCGCGCGGTCGAACTCCGCCTCGATCCCGGGGCGAAGCACCTTGATCGCCACATCGCGACCCTCGGTGGTGACCGCGCGGTGGACCTGTGCGATCGACGCCGCGCCGACCGGGATCGGGTCGATCGAGGTGAAGAAACGCTCGATCGGGCCTTCGAGCGCGGCCTCGATCGCGGGCTTGATTCGCTCGAACGGCTCGGGGGGCAAATCGTCCTGGAGCTGGCGGAGATTCTCCGCAGCTTCGACCCCGACGAGGTCGGGGCGGGTGGCGAGCGCCTGGCCAAGCTTGATCGCGGCGGGCCCGATTTCCTGCAGCGCCGCAGCATAATCCGGCACCTTGGGCATGGTGAGCCCAAAGCGCGCGACGCGGACTAGGCGGCGGACATTGGACGGGGTCAGCGAATCGCGCTCGATCCCCTGCAACGCGCCGTGCCGGGCCAGCGTCCGGCCCCATTTCAGGAGTCGGAACAGATGGGTGGTCGAACTGGTCAAATCCTCCACCCACTCCAGATACACACCAGCCCGCCGAGCATTGGTTCGGCTTTGGCCTGCACAAAACCGGCCTCGGCGATCATCGCGCGGAAGCGGTCAGGGGAGGGAAAGCGGCGGATCGATTCGACGAGGTAGCGATAGCTTTCCTCATCGCCCGCAACCGCTTTGCCGATGCGCGGGATGACCGCAGTCGAATAACGTTCGTACAACTTGCCGAAACCCGGCCATTCGCTGGTCGAGAATTCGAGCACGAATAGTCGGCCGCCGCGCTTGAGCACGCGATGCGCTTCCTTCAAGGCGGCGGGGATGTCGGTGACATTCCGGATGCCGAAGGCGATGGTGTAAGCGTCGAAGGCAGCGTCGCCGAAGCTCAATGTCTCGGCATTCTCCTGCTTCCAGGTCAGGCCGTCGATGCGTTTGGCAGCAGCGCGGTCCTGCCCGACGGCAAGCATGTCGACATTGATGTCGCTGACGGTGACCAAGGCCCCGCGCGCCGCCATGCGGAAGGCGATGTCGCCAGTGCCGCCGGCCATGTCGAGAATGCGCTCGCCAATCCGTGGCTTGATCCGCGCGACGAAGCGTTCCTTCCACAGCCGGTGCATGCCCCCCGACATCAGGTCGTTCATCACGTCATAGCGCTTGGCGACCGACGAGAAGACCGCGCCGACGCGCTCGGTTTTTTCCGTAGGGCTGACCAACTGGTCGCCGAAATTGACCTTATCACTCATGCTGGCGGCTCTAGCGGGGAAGGCTTGCGCTTGCCATAGGCGGGTGATGCCCGAGCTTCCCGAAGTCGAAACCACCGTTCGCGGGCTGGCCAAGGTGCTCGACGGGCGGGTGATCAAGCGGGTCGAGCTGCGTCGCGCGGATTTGCGGCGGGCTTTCCCCGATGATCTTGGCCAGCGGCTTACCGGGGCGACGGTGACAGGGCTTGGCCGACGCGCCAAATATGGTCTGATCGCGACGAACCGCGGCGACACGATGATCTTTCATTTGGGGATGTCGGGGCGGTGGCGGATCGACCCGGTGGAGATTGGCGCGCACGACCATCTGCTGATCGAGACCAAAGACGGGCGTCGGCTCAGCCTCAACGATCCGCGGCGGTTTGGATCGGTCGATCTGGTGGCGACCGACGACTTGCCCGAGTGGCCCGCGTTCAAGGCGCTAGGGCCCGAGCCGCTCGGCGGAGAAATTGACGGCCAATGGCTCAAGGTGCGGCTTGCCGGGCGCAAGGCGGCGATCAAATTGATGTTGCTCGACCAGCGGATCATCGCCGGGCTTGGCAATATCTATGTCTGCGAGGCGCTGTTCCGGGCGCGGATCAACCCGCGGAAAGCAGCGGGGAAGGTCAGCCGGGTCAAGCTCGGCCAGCTCGCCACCTCGATCGAGGCGGTGTTGACCGAAGCGATTGCAGCCGGCGGATCGACCTTGCGCGATTTTGCCAGTCCCGATGGTGAGCTCGGCTATTTCTCCAAACAGTTCGACGTCTATGACCGTGAAGGCGCGTCGTGCCGAGGCGAGTGCGACGGGGTGGTCAAGCGGATCGTCCAGGGCGGGCGGTCGACCTTCTATTGCCCCGCCTGTCAACGATGACACGCCTAAGCACCTGCGCTGTTGACCCGAATCGCCCTTGGCGTTAGGGGGACGGCACGCCGGTGCGGCCCCGAGGGGCGCGCGCCGCTTTTCTTTATCGACACAGACATTCGAGGAATATCCATGGCGAACACGCCGCAAGCCAAGAAGCGCATCCGCCGCAACGCCAATCGCGCCGCGATCAATGGTGCCCGAGTCAGCCGCATCCGGACCTTCATCAAGGCCGTCGAAGCAGCGCTCGAAGCCGGCAATTCGACCGACGCCCGCGACGCGCTCAACAAGGCGCAGCCCGAGCTGATGCGCGGTGTTGCCCGCGGCGTGATCCACAAGAACACCGCGAGCCGCAAATTCTCGCGCCTGACCAAGCGCGTTTCAGCGCTCGGCTAAGCGGTCGGGCCGCAAGGTCCAGTCAGTACCAGTTTGAAACGGGCCTCCGGAGTGATCCGGGGGCCGGTTCGTTTCGGGGCCGGTAAAAGTCCAGCGATTCCCGCGATTCGCATTTTTCCGTCACTCTACTGTCACGAAAAAATGACGGTTTTCCGCCAGTTTAGCGGATTTCCTCAGCTTTTCCATGTCAAGGGCTTTTATTTCACTTTTTTGAAAAAAAGTCGCTTGAACAGCGCTTCGCATGTCCTCAAAACGATTGGCTCCGCAGTGATTCTGCTGGGGGGACACCGCGCAGAAGCAGTTTGGGGCGTCGCGACTCGCAGTCGGGCGCAACGACAGACGTGTGCCTGCGGTGGATGAGGCTTGGGAGGCGCGTTTTGTGCAGGGGGTGACGTCAGGATCGGTGGTTGAGGGCTCCTTGGAGACCCTTGAGACCCCGCTGGCGGCTGCCTGGGAGCAAATCCGCACCGGTCTTCGTCGCGATTGTGGCGCGCGTACCTTCGATGGCTGGCTCAAGCCCGCGGAGCTTGGCGAGTTCGATGCCGACTCGGGCGAGTTGGTGCTGGTCATGCCGTCTAAGTTCATGGCCGACTGGGTTCGTTCGCATTTCGGCGAGCGCCTGGCGCTGGCGTGGAAGACGGTGCTGCCAATCGTTTGCGACGTGCGGATTGCCGCTGCCGAGGGCGGGCCGCGCCCGTCGCCATTGCTGATCCTCGAAGAAATTCCGGCGCCGGTCGCCAAGGTCGGACCGCGCGATCCCGATGCGCCCAATTTCGACCCGCGCTACCAGTTCGAGACGTTCGTCATCGGCAAGGCCAATGAAGTCGCCGCGACCGCCGCCAAGACGCTGGCGAGCGCCGACCAGGTCGCGTTCAACCCTTTGTTCATCCACGGCGGCACCGGGCGCGGCAAGACCCATTTGCTCCACGCCATTGGGCAGGACTTCCTCGCCCGCCGCCCGACCGCCCGAGTCGTGTCGATGTCGGCCGAGAAGTTCATGGTCGAATTCGTCCGCGCGCTGCGCGAGAATGACACGATCGGGTTCAAGGGGCGGCTCCGCTCGGCCGATCTGCTGCTGATCGACGATGTCCAGTTCATCGCCGGCAAGGATTCGACCCAGGAAGAATTCTTCCACACGATGAACGAGATCATCACTGCTGGACGGCGGCTGGTGATCACGTCGGACCGCGCGCCGCAGGATCTCGACGGGATCGCGCCGCGCATCCTCTCGCGGCTGTCGTGGGGGCTGGTGGCCGACATCAACCCGGCTGAATATGAGCTTCGGCTCAACATCCTGACCGCCAAGCTGGCCGCGCTTCCGGGCGTGTCGATGACCCAGCCGGTGGTCGAATTTCTCGCCCGCCGCCTGACCAACTCGATCCGCGAACTCGAAGGCGCGCTCAACCGCATCGCGGCTTATGCGATGATGACCGGGCGGACGATCGATCTGCCGTTTGTCGAGGAAGTGCTGGCCAATGTGCTGCGCGCCAACCAGCGGCGGATATCGATCGACGAAATCCAGACCCAGGTCGCCGAGCATTACCGCATCCGCAAGGCCGAGATGACGTCGGCGCGGCGCGCGCGCGAAGTCGCCCGGCCGCGTCAGGTGGCGATGTATCTGTCGAAACAACTGACCCCCAAGTCGCTGCCCGATATCGGTCGGCGGTTTGGCGGACGCGATCACACGACCGTCATCCACGCGGTCAAGCAGATCGAAAAATTGCGCGCTGCCGACGCCGAGCTCGACGCCGACATTCGCTTGCTCACGCGCCAGCTCGAGGGCTGAGCCACAGTCTCGGTGCTTCGGCGCCGACCTCCCCCCGCCTGCACCCGCGGCGGGGGGAGGACCAACCTCCCCCGAACAAGCGAAAGCCCGCCCGAATTGCTTCGGACGGGCCCTTATTCCCACGCTCAGAATATTGAGAGGTTAGCTCTTGCGGGCCGGCGGGACGGTGATCTTGACCGTCTCGCCATTGCGGCCCGGGAAGCCGGTGAACATCGCTTCGATCAGGTTTGGGACGAGCACCCCGAGATTGTCGGTCTGCGATCGCGCCTTGGCATGACCTTCGAACAGGGCCGCATTATCCTGGCGACGGCGAATGCTGACGTCGAGGAAGCTTTTGTAAACGACGTACGACCGGGTCGAGCCATAGGCATCGCCATAGGGTGAATACCAGAACGGATCCTCCCAGCCGTAATAGAACGGCGACCGTCCGCCATATCCGCCATAGGCGCCGCCGTAGCCGCCACCGAACCCGCCGCCATAACCGCCGTAGCGCGAATAATAGGGGTTCCCATAATATCCGCGGCGATAGAATGGGTCGAAGAAATTGCCGTAGCCAGCGCCATAATAACCGCGATCGAACGGGTCATGGACGATTTCCTGCTGGCCCTGATCGACCCCGTAATCGAGTGCGACCAGCATGGTCGCGCTGCCCGGTGCAGCGGCGGGGACATAGCCTTGCGCCTGCATCGCCTGCGCGACCTGGGTGGCATGTTGGGTGAATTCCAGCCCGCCCGACATCGCCGGATTGGCAGCGACGACGAAGAAGCTCTCGCCCTGCGGCGCGGGCATCGCCTGATAGCGCGAAACCTGAGTCGGAAAGCCGGTGGCGCAGGCGTTGAGCCCAAGCGCCGCGACGCTAAGCAGGGCAGTCGCAACCAGTCGATTGATACGCATCACCTTCGATCCTCTGCAGAGAATGTTACTGTCCCGGCTATAGCACGTTTCGCCGTGAATGGGAGATGAAGCGTTATATCAAGAGGTTAAGCCGACCGCGCGATAGGCCTCGGCAAGCGTCGGGGCGGCGAGTACGCGCGCCTTGTCAGCGCCAGCGGCGAGAATCCGGTCGATTTCAGCAGTGTCGCTGCGAAGCTCGACCAGCTTGGTGCGCAACGGCGCGATCAGCGCGATCAAGGCGTCGGCGAGCGCGGGTTTGAACGCGCCGAAGCCCTGGCCGGCATATTGCGCGGCGACCGATTCGACGGTCGAGCCGGTCACCGCGGCGTAAATCCCGACAAGGTTCTTTGCCTCGGGCCGTGCGTCGAGCTTGGCCGGATCGGCGTCAATCGGATCGGGATCGGTGCGCGCCTTGCGGACCTTCTGCGCAATCGAGTCGTCGCTGTCGGTCAAATTGATCCGGCTCATGTCTGACGGATCGGACTTGCTCATCTTGGCCGATCCATCGCGCAACGACATTACCCGCGCCGCAGTGCCACCGCCGATGAACGGCTCGGGCACGGTAAAAAGCTCGGTCTCAAAGTCATTGTTGAATTTCAGAGCAATGTCGCGGGCGAGCTCGATATGCTGCTTCTGGTCGTCGCCGACGGGCACATGAGTGGCGTTGTAGAGAAGCACGTCGGCGGCTTGCAGCACCGGGTAAGTGAACAGCCCGACGGATGAGCCTTCCTTATTCTTGCCGCTCTTGTCCTTGAATTGGGTCATCCGATTGAGCCAGCCCATCCGCGCGGTGCCCTGGAGAACCCAGGCCAATTCCGAATGCTCGCGCACGGCGCTCTGGCGGAACAAGATTGACTTGGTCGGGTCGATCCCACTGGCGATCAACGCTGCGGCCATTTCGCGAACGTTGGCGCGCAATTGCGCCGGGTCGACCTCGACCGTCAGCGCGTGCAGATCGGCGAGGAAGAATAGGCATTGTGCCTCATCCTGCATCCGTACCCAGCGCAGGATCGCGCCGAGCAAATTGCCGAGGTGAAGATCGCCGGTCGGCTGGATCCCCGAAACGACGCGCATCGCGGTCATACCGAGTCGCTGCCTTTACGCTTGCGGCGGCTCATCAGCGCTTTCAACTCACTGGTGTCGGTGCCGCCCAGCATCAGCACCAGCGGGAAATAAACCGCCATCCCGCCGCCAACCAAAGCCGCGACGCCGATCAGCCGATGGCCAACACTGCCGGCAAAAAAGTCCCGCAAGACATATTTGATCGCGAACAAAGCCGCCACCATCGCCGCACCGGCGATTGCCTGTCTAACGATGCGGCTGAGCAGCACGGCGTCGATGCGGAAGTGCCCGCGACGATGGAGGATGACGTACAGAATGACGCAGTTGAGCCAGCTTGAGATGGCGATCACTGCCGACAGCCCCGCGATTCGGTCGACCGGGTCCGCATAGACCGCCTGGACGACGAAATTGAGCACCACGTTGACGATCAGCACGACAATCGCGGTCTTGACCGGGGTGGCCGTGTCCTGCCGCGCGTAAAAGCCGGGGGTCAGCACCTTGACCAGGACGTAAGCGGGCAGCCCAAGCACGATTAGCGACAGCACAATTGCGGTGACCGAGGCATCATTGGCGGTGAAATGGCCGCCTTGAAACAAGGCACCGATCAACGGGCCAGAGGCAACGAACAAGGCGAGCGCGGCGGGGAGGCATAGCAACATCGCCAGTTCGGCGGCCTGGCTCTGCACCGCGGCGGCCTGCTTGGGATCGCCCGCGCCGACATGGCGGCTGACCTGCGGCAGGATCGCGGTGCCGAGCGCGGCGCCGATGACGCCGAGCGGGAGCTGGTTGAGGCGATCGGCATAGTTGAACCATGACAACGAACCGGTGCCGATCCGCGCGAGAAAGAAGGTGTCGATGAACGCGCTGATTTGATAGACGCCCGCGCCGAGCGTTGCAGGAATGACCACACGGCCGAACTGACGAACGCCCGGGGTCAATCGCGGACGGCGCAGCTTGAGCGTGATCCCGGCGCGTTTTGCA
>JBKJUB010000087.1:0-4435 GCA_046590765.1 Sphingomicrobium sp.
CCTGCAATATCTTGAGCCCCAGCCCGGCGCGGCCATCCGGTGCCGCCGCGTCACCACTGCCGCCGGAATCGTCGCCGCCGCTGTCGCTGCATTCCAGCCGATAGCCCGCCTCGCCGATCCGCGTGCCTACAAAACTGATCGTCCCCGCCATATCGCGAAATGAATGCTTGGCCGCATTGGCTGCCAATTCGTTGATGATCGTCGCCACGATCGACGCTTCGCGCGGGGACACCAACATCGTCTCGAAGACCCCCGCCACAGTCACGCCACCCGACAGCGATTCATCGATCAGGCTCACCACCCGGTCGAGATACGGCCCCAGCTCGATCAGCTCGCCGGTCCCCGAAATCCCCAGATGCTCGTGCAGCGCCGCCACCGTGTTGATCTGCTGCGCGACCCGCTCGAGCGAGGCACGCGCATCGTCATTCTCCGACACTCGCCGCTCGAGCGAAACAAACGCGCTGACCACTTGCAGGCTATTCTTGACCCGGTGATCAATCTCGCTGCGCAGCACTTTCTCATTGGCGATCACCGCGCGCAGATCGAGCTGGGTCATCACCTGGTCGGCGAGGATGCGAAGCGCATCGCGCTGCAACGGATTGAGGTGGCGCGGCTGATTGTCGAGCACGCACAACGTCCCGATCGGGTAGCCATCGCTCGATTTGAGCAACGCCCCGGCGTAAAATCTCAAGCCGGGGTCGGCCACGCACAACGGGTTATCCGCCATCCTCTTGTCGGCCAGCGTGTCAGGGATTTCGACAAACTCATCCTCCAGGATGACATGCGCGCACAACGATGTATCGAGCGGGGTCTCGCGCACCCCCAGCCCGGTCTCGGCCTTGAACCATTGCCGCTTCTCGTCGATCAGGTTGATTACTGAAATCGGGGTTTCGCAAATCCGCGAGGCGAGCATCACGATGTCGTCGAAATCGGATTCGCGCGGGGTGTCGAGGATGTCATACGCCCGAAGCGCCGCCAGGCGCGCGGGCTCGAATGGATGCGGCTCGGCCTTCATGGCCGCTATCGAGACGAGCGCCGCGCAAAAGGCAAGCGCCCTGTCGCTTCACCACCTGCGCTCAAGTGCTTGCTCGCGCGCGCCGATGCTGGCAGTTTCGGTGGGAACCAAGGGGAAGTCTATGCTGACGATGATTCCTTTCTCACTGCTGCTGCTTGTGCAGGCCGCGCCGCCCGCCGCTGGGCCGACCGCGCCAACCTCACGCCGCGTGTGCCACGATGTGCCGGTTTCCAACACGCGTTTCACCCGCCGCTCATGCTCGGTGGTGGTCGACCGCCCGCCCGCCGCTGCGCCGGCCCCGGTGCGCGCGACCCCCGTCATCACGACGCTCGGCGTCGGCCTGGCGGTGGTCGACAGCCAGGGCGGTGCGGTCGGCACGATTACCGCGCTCGCGGGTGACAGCGTCACCGTCAAGACCGACAAGCACCAGGCGCAACTGCCCAAGTCGAGCCTCACGCTGAGCGATGGCAAAGCCTTGTTCGGCCTGACCCAGGCGCAGCTCAACGCCTCGGTCGAACAGAGCTTGGCGGCGACCGCGATGGCGGCCTTGAAAGTCGGTGCCGCGGTCAGGGGAACCGGCGGGGCAAATGTCGGTACGATCGACGCGGTCGACGCCGCCAATGTCACGATCAGGCTCGCCAACGGCCAACGCATCAGCATCCCGCGCTCGGGCATTGCGCCTGCTGCCGACGGCGGCGGCACGATCGGTATCACTGCGGCCGAGCTCGAAGCCCAGCTCAAGGCCGCCCAGCCGGCGCATTAGGGTCGGCAGGCGGCTCCGTTCGGACGCAAACGGCTCATATCGTGAGATTTTTTTAACGTTTCGAGCGCTACGCCGTCGGCTAACTTAGTCCACGGAGCATATCCCCATGACCAATTCAGCCTCGACCACCCTCGCCATCCTGTTCGGCCTTGCGGTCTTCGCGGTGATCGTCGCGGTCGGCTGGCGCAGCGTCCAGAACCGCCGCATCCTGCGCATGAAGGGCGCCGACGGGCAGGAAACGATCGTCGTCGCCAACGAAAGCGACAAGGTCACCAGCGTCGAGACCAACTAACCACCGCACACTAGCGGACGTCGACACCCTTCCAGAAGGCGATCCGCCCGCGAATTGCGGCGGCGGCGTCCTTCGGCTCGGGATAAAACCACGCCGCGTCGCGATTCTCCTGCCCGTCGACGACCAGCGAATGATAATGCGCAATCCCTTTCCACGGGCACCCGCTGGTCGTCGCGCTCGGCCGCAGCACGCTCGAGTCGACCGCATCCGCCGGGAAATAATGATTGCCCTCAACCACGAGGGTCTCGTCGCTCGTCGCAATCACCCGCCCGTTCCAACGTGCCTCAACCATGATCTGCCTTTCGATTTGTGTGGCGGTAAAAAATCAGGCCAGCCCCGCGACTTCAGCCAGCGACCGATCAATTGCGTTGGCCCACGACGCCCCCTGCTCGCGCGCATTCTCGATTGCATCGTCCAGCCCGAATGGATCATCCACTTGAAGCGCGATCATCAACGCCCCGGCCTGCGCGAGATCCTTTTGCCGCTTGATCCGGTCGCTCGGGTGGCGGCGCTGCGCAATGATCAGCTTGTGGACCGCGAACCGCGCCGGTTGCGGGATCTTGACCAGCACACCGGCACCCCACAGCCCCACGGCCGACACTGGCTGGTCGATCAGCCAGGCCAGATGCTGCAACGGCTCCGCGCCCGCGTCGAGCTGCCGCAACGGCACCGTCCGCTCGCCGCGCTTGCGCGTTTGGGACAGCAGGTCGACCAGATAGCCCTGCGCGCTCCGGAATCGCGCGGCGGACAGGCGCGGATCGAGTTGAAGCACCGCCTCGAAGCTGGGGTCTGCGCGCCGCAGGATCGTTTCAATCGGCTCGACAGGGTCGGCGGTCAGCGCCAAATTGACCGTTGCCAAATCAAGATCGCCAGTCATCATCATCGGCGCGGGCAAGCGGCATCCGACCAATGGTTCGCTGATCAGGTAGGCCGCCGTACCGACGACGACCGCCCCATTGCGAAACAAGCCCGCGTGGCCAATCGCATCGAGCGCCGCGCCCAGATAACGATCCGGTCCGGCAAGGCCATTATTTTTGAGCATCGAAACGATTCGCCGTCGTTGCTTGGCCAGCGTCATGCCCCGCGTCAGCCCGGCCGCCGTCGCATCGGCCGACGGATCGCCGACCCGGCCGATGAAACTGTCAATCCGGGTCGATCCGACCGGAACCTTGGCATAATGATAGGCAATCGAATCTCGCACGCGCCGATAGACCGTCCCCGCGGCGGGCGCGGTTTCAACCTGCTGGATCAGGTCGGCATAAAGCGTGCGAACGCTCGGGCTGAGATTTTCGTGAGCCATGTGTACAGACAATTCCAATCGATTTGTCTGTACACGAGTTTGGACAAATGTACAGACAAATTCTGATTTAATGTCTGTACAGGCTCAGGGTGGCGTCGCCTCCTAATAGCCCCTCAACGCCAGCACGTCCCGCCGCGACTTTTCGCCTTAATCGACGCCGCCCTCGACCGCCGTCACATCCACCGGCCCTTCGAACGCGACGAACAAATGGCATTGCGCCATCCCCACGCAGGTCGCGCGGTGCGGCAGGCTGGCGGGGCCATAAGCATAATTTCCGGCATTGAGCGTCGCCGCCGGCGCGCCCTGATATTTAACCTCGAGCTGGCCACTGACCAGGATCATCCGCTCGGCCGAGCTGTGGCGGTGGGGGGGAATGATATAGCCGCCGGGCAGGCGCAGCAGCACGTCGGCATTGGGCTTGGCCGGATCGCCGTGCAGCACGGTCAGCTCGCACCCCGTCGGGAACGGCGCCGGGCACGGCCCCCATTTCAGCGCGGGGTCGCCCGCTGCTTTGACCAGCGGTGCTTCACTTGACACCGGCGGTACTGAGGCGGGCGTGGCGGCATTGGCGGTGCTGGACGACGCGGCGACATCGGTCGGGGCCGCGACATTGGTCGGCGGCTCGGCCGCCTCCTGAAACTGGCATCCCGCCAAGGCGACCGCTGCGCCCGCCGTGAGCGTCATCAGCATCGTGAGCGTCGATAGTCTCAAGCTTCTGTGCTTCGTCATCATCGCCTCCCTGTCTTGATTGCTTCTTCAATACCCCATCAACGCCAACACCTCGCGCCGCGATCTTTCATCGCTCCGGAACGTCCCCATCATCCGGCTGGTGGTCATCATCACCCCCGGGGTCCCCACGCCGCGCGCGGTCATGCAGGCGTGGCTGGCTTCGATCACCACCGCGACGCCCTTGGGTGCAAGATGCTCGCAGATGCAGTCGGCGACTTGCGCGGTGAGTCGTTCCTGGACTTGCAAGCGCCGCGCGAAGCCGTGGAGCACGCGCGCCAGCTTGCTGATCCCGACCACTTTATCGCGCGGCAGATAGGCGATCGAGGCGGTGCCGAT
>JBKJUB010000120.1:0-3217 GCA_046590765.1 Sphingomicrobium sp.
CGCGCCCGAAGGGATCAACGGGACGATTGCGGGATCGAGCGACGGGGTTGAACGCGTGGTGGCGTTTATCCGCGCGCTGCCGGGATGCGCTGACCTCGACGTGAAGTGGTCGAGCGCGGCGACGATGCCGTTTCATCGGCTCAAGGTGAGAATCAAGCGCGAGATCGTCACGATGGGCGAGCCCGACGTGGATCCGCGGGCAAGCGCTGGGACTTATGTCGAGGCAGAGCAGTGGAACGCGCTGATTGCCGACCCCGACACGATCGTGATCGACACGCGCAATGATTATGAAGTCGCGATTGGGACGTTCGATGGGGCAATCAATCCGAACACCGCCAGTTTCCGCGACTTTCCGGCCTGGTTTCGAGGCGCGCGCAACGAGATACTCGGCAACGGTCGCCAGCCGAAGGTCGCGATGTTCTGCACCGGCGGGATCTGCTGCGAGAAATCGACCGCCTTCCTTAAGCAGGAAGGAGTGGAGGAGGTGCATCACCTCAAGGGCGGGATATTAAAATATCTCGAGACCGTGCCTGAAGAAGCGAGCCTGTGGCGCGGCGAGTGCTTCGTGTTCGATGAGCGAGTCGCGGTCGGCCACGGGCTGTCGAGCGGCACCCACGAGCTGTGCCGCGGTTGCCGCCGGCCGTTGAGCAAGGCGGATTTGGCCTCACCGCTTTATGAGGCGGGGGCGAGCTGCGGTGCTTGCCATGCAGAGCGCAGCGACGAACAGCGCGCGTCATATCGCGAACGCCATCGCCAGGAAGCGCTGGCGGTGGCGCAGGGCCGCTCGCACATCGGCGACGCACGGACGGAGCCGGATGACCGCACCGCCTGACCCGATCCTCTACAGTTTCCGCCGCTGCCCGTTTGCAATGCGAGCGCGGCTGGCGCTGGTGGTCAGCGGGGCGCGGGTCGATCTGCGCGAGGTAAAGCTATCGGCGAAACCGGCCGAGATGCTGGCGGCGTCGCCCAAGGGCAAGGTGCCGGTGCTCGTGCTGCCCGACGGCGTGGTGATCGACGAGAGCCTGCAGATCATGCGCTGGGCGCTGGCGAAGAATGATCCCGAAGGATGGCTGGAGCGAGATGATGCGGCCTTGATCGCGGTCAATGACGGGCCGTTCAAGCACGCCCTCGACCGGTACAAATATCCTGAGCGATACTCGGTCGATCCATTGCCCCACCGCGCGCGCGGCCTGGCGTTCCTGCGCGAGCTTGATGGCTTGGTGGCGGCCGGGGACCGTGTCGGTGGCGCGCGCGGACTAACCGACGCGGCGATCGTCCCGTTTGTGCGGCAGTTTGCGGCGGTGGCCCCAAGGTGGTTTGCCGCTCAAGCGCTGCCGCATCTGCGCTTTTGGCTCGACGCCAACCTCGGGTCCGACCTATTCGCCGCGATCATGCAGCGGGAAGCGCTTCCCTCACCATCGCCTTGAGCAACGCCTCGGCGGTGGCTTCGCTCGACGGCGGGCTCTGGCCGGTGATCAGCAGGCCGTCGGTCACGACATGCGATTTGAACGCGCCGCCCTCCGAGAAGTCCGCGCCCTGCGCCTTCAACTTATCTTCGAGCAGGAACGGGACGATATCGGTCAGCCCGACGGCTTCCTCCTCGGCATTGGTGAAGCCGGTGACCTTGCGGCCCTTGACCAACGGCTGCCGATCGGGCGCGGCGGCGTTGGTGAGGATTGCAGGCGCGTGGCAGACCAGCGCGACTGGGCGGTTCGCGGCGAGGGTCGATTCGATGATCGCCTTGGCGTCGGCATCCTTGGCGAGATCCCACAATGGGCCGTGGCCGCCGGGAAAGAACACGCCGTCAAACTGGCTGGCGTCGACGCTCGACAGGATTTCGGTCGCGGCGAGGTGCGCCTGCGCGGCGCTGTCAGCCTTGAAGCGCCTGGTCGCGTCGGTCTGCGCGTCGGGGGCGTCGCTCCTGGGGTCGAGCGGGGGCTGGCCGCCCTTGGGGCTGGCGAGCGTGATGTCCGCGCCGGCGTCCTTGAGAACATAATAAGGCGCGGCAAATTCCTCAAGCCAGAAACCGGTCTTCTTGCCAGTATCGCCAAGCTGGTCGTGGCTCGTCAAAATCATCAAAATCTTCATCGGGATGCTCCGTAATCATCCCCCGCCCGCCGCTTACATAGGCGTGTTGCGTGCGAATTTCGAGATCAGGTCGCAAAATTGGGGTCGAGGCGATAGGCTTTGCGGAGCAATGCCGGCCAGGCGAGTAGGTTGGCGGCGACCTTGAGCCCGACCCCGCCTTGCTTGGCGGCGAGTTCGGGCGTGCCCTGCGGGGGGTTGTTGAGCTTGTCGCCGGCCGACAGCGCCATGATCTGGGCTTGGCACGCGCGCTCGAGGAAATAGAGCTTGATGAAGCATTCGCCGACATTGCCGCCGACTGCCAACGTGCCGTGGTTGCGCAGCAGCATCGCATTCTTGGTGCCGAGATCGGCGACGATCCGCTCGCGCTCCTCAAGCTCGGTCGCAACGCCCTCATAATCGTGGAAAGCGAGATCGTCGCGGACCAGCATGGCGGTCTGGGTGATCGGCAGCAGCCCGTCCTCATGCGCCGCCACCGCCTGGCCGTGCGGGGTGTGGAGATGCATCACCGCATGCGCATCCTCGCGCGCCATGTGGACTGCGCTATGGATCGTGAACCCCGCCGGATTGGTGATGAACGGGGTCGGATCGACCGCATTGCCGTGGACGTCGACCTTGACCAGCGAGGAAGCGGTCACTTCCTCGAACATCAACTGGTACGGATTGAGCAGGAAATGATGTTCGGGACCGGGGATTCGCGCCGAGAGATGAGTGAAGATGAGGTCGTCCCAGCCATAATAAGCGACCAATCGGTAGGCGGCGGCGAGATCGACGCGGATCGCCCATTCCTCGGCGCTGACATGATCTTTCATCGACGGGATGACAACGTCGTGGATCGGGGCGACGCCGGCAATACCGCGGTTAATCGATTCGGCTCGGTTCATTGGGCCATGTCCTGCTGGGCGATCATGTCGGGATGGGCGGCGGCGAAGGCGGGCAAGGCGCTGGCCGATTCGTCGGCGCGGCGGAGCGAGGGGTAGGGCGCGATCGGGACGGCGAAGCGGCGCGCATTGTAAAGCTGGGGCACGAGCATGACGTCGGCCAATGTCGGAGAGTCGCCGAACAGGAAAGCGCCAGCGCGGGGCGCAGCGAGGGCTTCGAGCGCGGCGAGGCCCTCGGTCACCCAATGCGC
>JBKJUB010000033.1:0-3666 GCA_046590765.1 Sphingomicrobium sp.
CCCGACGAAACGAGTGCGGATCACGACCGGGCGTTCAGGATCGATCGCGCCAAATCAAACCGAGTCGCCGAATCGTTAATTCTTGATCTTCCACCCGCTCCGCAACAGCGCATAACAGGCGACGAACAATCCGACATTGATCGCCAACAGCAGCATGGCCCCGAACAGCACCGGCGAATCGGTCACCCCCAGGAAGCCATGGCGGAAGCCCGAGATGACATAGAAGAATGGATTGGCATGGCTGACCGCGCGGAAGGCGGGGGCCAATTGATCAACCGAGTAGAATGTCCCCGACAGCAACGACAACGGCGTAACGACGAAATTGGTGACCATCGCCGCTTGGTCGAACTTGTCCGCCCAGATCGAGGTGATAACGCCCAGGAAGGCAAGCATCAGCGATCCCATCAGTCCGAACCACAAAGCCGTCAGCGGATGCGCAAGCCCAACATGGACTCCAGGATACAGCGACATCACCAGCCACACCGCGCCGCCTACCAGGAAGGCGCGGGTCACCGCTGCCCCGACCAACGCAGTGATCAGCTCCCCGGTCGACAGCGGCGGCATCAGGTAATCGACGATCGTCCCCTGCATCTTGCCGACCATCAGGCTGAAGCTGGCGTTGGCGAAGCTGTTCTGCAGCATCCCCATCATGATCAGCCCCGGCGCGATGAAATCGGCGAACGGAACCCCCATCACGGTCTTGCCGCTGCGCCCCAGCGCGACGGTGAAAATCACCAGATAGAGCAAGGTGGTGATCGCCGGCGCCCACACGGTTTGCATGTGGACCTTGAAGAACCGCCGCACCTCCTTGATATAGAGGGTCTTAAGGCCGCCCCAATTGACCCCTTCGAGCACTGGCTTGCCGGGTTCGCTAAGAGCCCTTGGTTGAGTCTGGTCGTTCACGGCTCAATCGCCTATCGGCACCTGAGGCGGCACGCAACACGGGACGGAGTTTGAATTTTCATGAGCTGGACCGACGAGCGCATCGAGCGCCTCAAATCGATGTGGACCAATGGGTCGACCGCAAGCCAGATCGCCGAAGACCTCGGCGGGGTCAGCCGCAATGCGGTGATCGGCAAGGCGCATCGCCTCGGGCTCGAATCGCGCCCCTCGCCGGTCAAGCCCGGCGAGGAGAAAGACAAGGCCAAGAAAGCCGCCGCGGCCAAGCCGTCCGCAGCAACGTCCACTCCGGCCAAGGCTTCGCCTGCGCCGAAGACCGAAGCGCCCGCTGCCGCCGCAGTCGCCGCCGATGTGGCACCGGGCGATGCGCCGCGCGGTTCGGGTCCCAAATTTCCGCCCGCCCCGCAACGCGTCCCGACCCCCGGTGAAACCCAGATGCAATATCGCTCGGTCGGCCCGGGCGGGTTCATCCGCCAGGGTCCGGGTGACACGCAGGCGCCGATCCCGCCCGCCCCGCCGCGCCGCCTGGTCCCCGCCAAGCCGAGCCCCGAGGTCGCCGACAAGACCAGCCTGCTCGAATTGAACGACCGTATCTGCCGCTGGCCGATGGGTCATCCGGGCGAGCCCGACTTCCATTTCTGTGGTCAGGCGTCGAACCCCGGCTTCCCCTACTGCGTCCAGCATTGCGGTGTCGCCTACCAGGCCCAGCTCCCCCGCCGCGACCGCCGCCCGCCTCCGCCATTACCCTTCGGCGGCCCGCGCGTCAGGTAAGCATCAGCCCCGGCCTCACCGCCGGGGCTTTTTCTTGTTCGCTGTGACCCCGGTGCCGCTTGGCACCGCGCCCTGCTGCCCCCTATAGCCAATCTTAATGTCCGATCTCTTCGCCTCCGGTTCCACCGCCGCATCGCCCGACAGTTACGACGCTTCCGCGATCGAGGTCCTTGAAGGGCTCGAGCCGGTTCGGCGGCGGCCCGGCATGTATATCGGCGGCACCGACGAGCGCGCGCTGCATCACCTCGCCGCTGAAGTCATCGACAATAGCATGGACGAAGCGGTCGCCGGCCACGCATCGCGGATTGAAGTCACGCTCGATCTGGGGAATCGCCTGACGGTCAGCGACAATGGCCGCGGCATTCCGGTCGATCCGCACCCCAAATATCCCGGCCAGTCGGCGCTCGAAGTGATCATGACCACGCTCCACTCGGGCGGCAAGTTCGAGGGCAAGGCTTACTCCACCTCCGGCGGCCTCCACGGGGTTGGCGTGTCGGTGGTCAACGCGCTGTCGACCGAAACCATCGTCGAGGTGGCGCGCGACAAGAAACTCTACCGCCAGTCCTTCTCGCGCGGCCTCGCCACGTCCAAGCTCGAGGAAGTCGGCGCTGCTCCAAATCGCCGCGGCACCACGCTGACATTCACCCCCGACGCGGAAATTTTCGGCGCCGAGATGCGGTTCGACCCGGCGCGGCTGTACAAGCTCGCCCGCTCGAAAGCCTATCTCTTCGCCGGGGTCGAGATCCGCTGGCGCTGCGACCCTGCCCTCGCCTCCGAAGCAGTGCCCGAAACCGCCACCTTCCAGTTCCCCGGCGGCCTCGCCGACCATCTCGCAGAGCAACTCGCCGACCGCGATTGCGTGACCACCCCAGCTTTCGCAGGGCGGCAGGATTTCCCCGACGCGCAGGGCTCGGCCGAATGGGCGGTCGCCTGGCCCTTGTGGAGCGAGGGCAGCAACGAATCTTACTATTGCAACACCATCCCGACCCCCGACGGCGGCACCCACGAAGCCGGCCTGCGCGCCGCGTTGACCAAGGGCATCCGTGCTTTCGGCGAGCTGATCGGCAACAAGCGCGCCAAGGAAATCACCGCCGACGACGCCTTCAACGGCATCGAGCTGATGCTGTCGGTGTTCATCCGCAACCCGCACTTCCAGAGCCAGACCAAGGATCGCCTCACCTCCTTGGAGGCGGCGCGCTTCGTCGAGGCGGCGGTGCGCGATCATTTCGACCATTATCTCTCCGACAATATGGATCGCGGCCGCGCGTTGCTCGGCGCGATCATCGAGCGGATGGACGAGCGCCTCAAGCGCCGCGCCGAGCGCGAGGTCAAACGCAAGACCGCCACCAGCGCGCGCAAGCTCCGCCTCCCCGGCAAGCTCACCGATTGCTCGGCCAACGACCCGGCGGGGACCGAATTGTTCATCGTCGAGGGCGACTCGGCCGGCGGCTCGGCCAAGCAGGCGCGCAACCGCAAGAACCAGGCGATCCTGCCAATCCGCGGCAAGATCCTCAACGTCGCCAGCGCCACCGCCGACAAAATCCGCGCCAATGCCGAAATCGCCGATCTCCAGCTCGCGCTCGGCTGCGGCATCCGCGACAAGTTCGACGAGGGCGCACTTCGCTACGAGCGGATCATCATCATGACCGACGCCGACGTCGACGGCGCGCATATCGCGACCCTGCTGATGACCTTCTTCTTCCAGGAAATGCCCGAACTTGTCCGCCGCGGTCACCTGTTCCTCGCCCAGCCGCCACTCTATCGCCTGACCAGCGGCGCCAAGTCGCTTTACGCCCGCGACGACGCCCACCGCGCCGAGATCGAGGCCAAGGAATTCAAGGGCAAGAAGGTCGATGTCGGCCGCTTCAAGGGGCTTGGCGAAATGAACCCCGGCCAACTACGCGAAACGACGATGAGCCCGGCCACCCGCGGATTGATCCGCATTACCCTGCCGCCCGAATTCGAACAGCGCGCAGCGGTGAAAGATCTTGTCGA
>JBKJUB010000139.1:0-5224 GCA_046590765.1 Sphingomicrobium sp.
CGCAAATCGTCATCGTCCATCGCCGGCAGATCGTCATGGATCAGGCTGTAGACGTGGATTGCTTCGATCGCAGTACCGACCCGGATGGCGCGCTCCTCGTCGATCCCGAACAGGCGCGAGGCCGCCACTGCGAGCAACGGGCGCAACTTCTTCCCGCCACCGATCGCTGCATGACGCATCGCGGCGAACAACCGGTCGCGCGGGTCACCAGGAGGTTCGAGCAACTGGGCAAAGATGGCATCGACCGCGCCCGCGATCCGCCGGGCCTCGGACTCGAGGTCGACCGAAACCCGCTCCACCACCTTAGTCGACATCGAACGGCACCGTCCCGGCGGGCTGACCATCGGCGCCGATCGAGATTTGCTCGATCCGCTCCTGCGCCGCCTTGAGCCGGGCTTCGCAATGCCGTTTGAGGCGATCGCCGCGCTGGTAGAGCTCGATCGAATTGTCGAGCGGCTCGCTGCCCACTTCGAGCGTGCGGACAATCTGCTCAAGCTCGGCCAGCGCCGCCTCGAAGCTTAACTGATCAATGCTTGTCGCGTCCATGGCTCAAGCTTGTCCCCGACACACGTGATTGGCAAGTCAGCGCTTGAACGGATCCTTGATGCCGGGGACGATTTCGTCCGAGGTATCGACCTCGCCAGCTTCGGCAGCGACGAGCGCGGCTTCGGCATCGCGGGCGTGCTGGTCGCGTTCGTCACGCAGTTCCTGGATCAAGGCGGCACGATCGCTGTCGAAGCGCGTGTCGGTTGGCGCGGGCGTGCCGGCCGCCTTTTGCGCCTTGATCACCGCGGCATCCAGTTCGCGCTGCGAGGTCAGGCCAAGCGTGACCGGATCTTTCGGCTGGATATTGGCCATGTTCCAATGACTGCGGTCGCGGATCGCGCCGATCGTAGTGCGGGTGGTGCCGATCAATTTGCCGATCTGGCCGTCCGACACTTCGGGATGGTTGCGGATGATCCACGCAATTCCGTCGGGCTTGTCCTGTCGCTTCGAAACCGGGGTGTAGCGCGGGCCCTTGGTGCGGGTGATCGGGTCGGGCTCCTTGTGCATCTTGAGCACATAATCAGGATCGGCCTGGCCCTTTTCGATCTCCTCATGGGTCAGCTCGTTGGCGCGGATCGGGTCGCGGCCGGTGAGCTTGGTCGCTGCGGTATCGTCGGCAATCGCCTGAATCTCGAGGATGTGAAGCCCGCAGAATTCCGCAATCTGGGTGAATGCGAGCGAACTATTGTCCACCAGCCAGGCGGCGGTGGCATGGGGCATGAGCGGCTGGGCCACACGAAATCTCCTGAAAACAAATTGGGCCGCCCCTTCCCGGAGCGGCCGCAGTGCCAGTCGATGTAGTCTTACCCGCGTTCAAGGGCAAGCAAGGAGTCGCCGGTTATTCGACCGCCAGCACGATCTTGCCGACATGGTCGCCGCTTTCCATCCGGGCGTGGGCGGCGGCGGCTTCGGCCAGCGGGAAAACCTTGTCGATCACCGGCTTTAGGCGATTGCCTTCGACATAGGGCCAAACGGTCTTGGCCAGTTCGTCGGCGACCATGGTCTTGAACTGGACGTCGCGCGGGCGGAGCGTGGAGCCAGTCAGCGTCAGGCGGCGGCGCATGATCTCCATGATCGGCACTTCGGCGGTCGCCCCGCGCTGGAAGGCGATCGAGACGTGGCGGCCATCGTCGGCCAGGCATTGCAGATTGCGCGGCAAGTAATCGCCGCCGACCATGTCGAGCACGACATCGACCCCCTTGCCGGCGGTGATCTGTTTGACCGCCTCGACAAAGTCCACGTCGCGATAATTGATCGCGTGGGCCGCGCCGAGCGCCTTGGCGGCGGCGCATTTGTCGGCGCTGCCGCAGGTGACGATGACTTCGAGCCCGAACAGCCGACCGAGCAGGATCGCCATCGTCCCGATCCCGCTGGTGCCGCCATGGACGAGGACGGTATCGCCGTCGGCGGCAAAGCCGCGCTCGAACAGATTGACCCACACGGTGAACAAGGTCTCGGGCATTGCCGCTGCCTCGGTCATCCGCAGCACTTCGGGGACCGGCAGACAGATGCCCATCGGCGCGACGCAATATTGCGCATAGCCGCCGCCCGCGACCAGCGCGCACATCCGGCGGCCGATCAGCATCTCCGCGCCCGGCCCAGCAGCGACCACCGTCCCCGCAATCTCGAGTCCCGGAAGATCGGACGCGCCCGGCGGCGGCGGGTAAACCCCCATCCGCTGGAGGACATCGGGGCGGTTGACCCCGGCGGCGGCAACGCGGACCAACACTTCGTCGGTCCCTGGCTGCGGCACCAGCCGTTCGACCAGGCGCAGCATCTCAGGACCGCCCGGCGCCGAAATTTCAATTGCCTGCATCAATTCGGGTATCGGCACGGCTTTCCTACTTTCACCTGTGGTTCAGTCTGCCGCCTGCATGGCGCGGTCGACAACGAAGGAAAAGCCCCATGCGCACGATGCTGCCGATCGCGATGATCATGTTGGCCGCGTGCCACACGGTGCCAAAGCCCAACGCGCCCAAACTGGCGGCGCGCGAGCAACCTGTCCGCACCCGCCCCGACACCTTTGTCCAATCCTATCGGGAGTCGATTGCCCGGACCCGCGATGCGCTTGCTGCTAAAGATCTGGAAGCCGACCTCGCCGCGATCAGGGCCGCTGTCGATGCCCATTTGACGGGTGGCAATTACACGCTTCAGGCGACCGGCGCCAATGCCGCCGTGCTGCGGAGGTTGCGCGTCGACAGCATGACCAATTCGCTGGTCACCTACGGCTACCGGCGGGTCCACATTGCCGACGCGGGCCAGGCACGACGGCTGGTGCGCGCGACCGCCGGCGTTTTTGGCTCCCCGTCCAATGAAGGCGATATCGCGGCCGTCGCCCCGACTGTGGTTCTGGCCCATCTCGTCCGGGTGGACGAACCTGCCGACGGATCGGCGACGCTGGTTTATCGTGTCGTCGAGCCGCTCAAGAACGCGTCCGGCAAGGACAGTCTCATCCGGCTGACGATCCGCGCGCCGCACGCGCCATCGCCGTTTCCGCCGCCACCGCAACCGGGCGAAGGCGAACTTCGCCTTCCGGGCCGCGCCGTCCTGTTCCTGTCGCCGCCGCGCGGGGTAGGCGAGATGCTCGGCGCGAACGACCAGTATGCGCGGATCACCCAGCCGATGCGGCTCGATGGCGATCTGCTGACGCCAGGCTATCATAGCGATGCGCCGGAAATCACGCTGACGCGGCTGCGAGCGGTGATCCGCGAACAAGTTTGCGCGCCGGGATTTGTCGCGGCTGGCGCCAAGGGGATCAGCCTGCCCTGTTGACAGCGCCGCCGCATCCGCCGAGCGTGATGCGATGGACGAGGACGACTTCTTTTCCACCCGACCGGCCGATCCGCTGACTTTGGTCGGCAAGCAGGACCTCGGCCCGCTGTCGGTGGCCGAACTCGACGAGCGGATCGAATTGCTCAAGCAAGAGATTGCGCGGGTCGAGCAGCATCAGGCCGCCACCCAGGTCCACCGAAGCGCCGCCGATGAGCTGTTCAAGCGATCGTAGCCCCGTTTCCGGCAGGTTGGTGCATTCTAGCGCCATCCAGCTCTTGATCGCCGCGCCAATGCTGCCAACATTGGCAGTCTAGGAGAAATCATGGCCATTTTCGCTCGCGCGCTCGAACAGACTTTATCCAATGCCCTTGGCGAAGCATCCAAGCGGCGCCATGAATATGCCACGCTCGAGCATCTGCTGATGGCGTTGATCGACGATGAACATGCGTCGAAGGTGATGACCGCCTGCGGAGTCAATCGCGACGAATTGAAGGCGACGGTCAAGCATTATCTCGACAATGAGCTTGGCGCTTTGGTCGCCGACAGCGCGACCGATCCGACCCCGACCAGCGGGTTCCAGCGGGTTGTCCAGCGCGCCATCCTCCACGTCCAGTCGTCGGGCCGCGACGATGTCACCGGCGCCAACGTGCTGGTCGCTTTGTTCAGCGAACGCGAAAGCTATGCGGTCTATTTCCTCCAGCAGCAGGACATGAGCAGGCTGGATGCGGTGACCTACATCAGCCACGGCGTCGGCAAGGGCGATGCCGAACCCGAGCAGCGCGAGATTGGCGGAGCGGAAGAGAAAACCGAGGCCAAGACCGGCGACAAGAAGGAAAGCGCGCTCGACCAGTTCACCGTCAACCTCAACGATAAGGCCAAGGCGGGCAAGGTCGATCCGCTGATCGGGCGGATGGCCGAAGTCGACCGGACGGTGCAGATCCTGTGCCGCCGATCGAAGAATAATCCGCTTTACGTTGGCGATCCCGGCGTCGGGAAAACCGCGATTGCCGAGGGGCTGGCGCGCAAGATCATCGAGGGCGACGTGCCCGAGGTGTTGAAGCCGGCGGTGATCTACTCGCTCGACATGGGCGCGCTGCTTGCTGGCACGCGTTATCGCGGCGATTTCGAGGAGCGGCTGAAGTCGGTCGTCAACGAGCTTGAGAAACTGCCCGATGCGATCCTGTTCATCGACGAAATCCACACCGTGATCGGGGCCGGCGCGACCAGTGGCGGGGCGATGGATGCGTCCAACTTGCTCAAACCCGCATTGTCGTCGGGGGCGATTCGCTGCATCGGGTCGACCACCTATAAGGAATTCCGCAATCATTTTGAAAAGGACCGCGCGTTGTTGCGCCGGTTCCAGAAGATCGACGTCAACGAGCCGACCATCGAGGATACGATCAAGATCATCGCCGGGCTTCGCTCCTCCTTCGAGGCGCATCACAAGGTTCGCTACACTCCCGATGCGATCAAGTCGGCGGTTGAACTTTCGGCGCGCTATATCCATGATCGCAAATTGCCCGACAAGGCGATCGACGTGATCGATGAGGTCGGGGCGATGCAGATGCTCGTGCCACCGTCGCGCCGCAAGAAGACCATCACCACCAAGGAAATCGAGATGGTGGTGGCGACGATGGCGCGGATTCCGCCGAAATCGGTATCGAGCGACGACAAGCGCGCGCTCGAGACTCTCGAGACCGACTTGAAGCGGGTGGTGTTCGGGCAGGATCTGGCGATCGAGCGGCTGGCCTCGGCGATCAAGCTGAGCCGCGCCGGGCTGCGTGATCCTGACAAGCCGATCGGCAGCTATTTGTTCAGTGGCCCGACCGGGGTCGGCAAGACCGAGGTCGCGCGCCAGCTCGCCTCGGTGATGGGCATCCCGCTGCAGCGGTTCGACATGTCCGAA
>JBKJUB010000189.1:0-2562 GCA_046590765.1 Sphingomicrobium sp.
ACTTGGCTGGGCGGGAGGATTCGAAACTGCGCCACCTGCCGATACCGACAGTGACACTTGGCTGGGGCGGCAGGATTCGAACCTGCGAATGCCGGCATCAAAAGCCGGTGCCTTACCACTTGGCGACGCCCCAGCAGGCGCCGGACGAAGCGCGTCGATGCGCTGGTCGGGAGCGCGGCTTATAGCGTCCCGTCGCTCGCTGAAAAGGGGCTGGCACCCGATCATCGGACTTAGGCTTGGCGGCGAAGCTCGTCGGCAGCCTGGGCCGTCAAATCCGCGGCTGGCACGGGGCGGCCAAAGTGGAAGCCCTGCAACTGGTTGCAACCGACGGCGCGCATCGCCTTGGCTTGCGCTTCGGTTTCGACCCCCTCGGCCGTGGTCTCGATATCAAGCCCTTCTGCCAATGCGATGATCGCGTTGACGATCGCCATGCAGTCGCGCTCGCCATCGGCGGCGCCGCGAACGAACATCTGCTCGATCTTGATCTTGGCGAATTGCGCCCGGCTCAAATAGCCGAACGATGAATAACCCTTGCCGAAATCGTCGAGTACCAGCCGAGCGCCCAATGCCCGAAGGCGCTCAAGCGAAGCCAGTGTGGTCAGATCGTCGCCCAGGAAAATGCTCTCGGTCACTTCGAGTTCAAGCCGTGCTGGCGATAATCCGGTCGAGGCGAGCGCGCCAAGCACCGTCTCGGCCAGCCCACTGCCCGAAAGCTGCGCCGCCGAAATGTTGACCGCAATGCGGATCGACGGATCCCATTTGCTCGCCTCACGGCAGGCTTCACGAATCACCCAATCGCCAATCTGGTGGATCAGCCCGGCATCTTCGATGATTGGGATGAATTCGTCGGGCGGAATTGGCCCGCGCACCGGGTGATTCCAGCGCAGCAATGCCTCGCGCCCGACCAATGCCCCGCTCGCCGCATCGACGATCGGCTGGTACGATAGCGACAGGCCATTGTCCTCCAGCGCGGCTCGGACATCATGCTCCAACAAGCGATGATTTTCTGCGCGGACATACATTTCTGGGGCGAAGGTCGCAAAACCCCCGCGCCCATCTTCCTTGGCCTGATACAAGGCCAGGTCGGCCGCGCGCATCAACGCTTCCTCGGCCTGG
This sequence comes from Sphingomicrobium sp., assembly GCA_046590765.1. Classification (GTDB taxonomy): domain Bacteria; phylum Pseudomonadota; class Alphaproteobacteria; order Sphingomonadales; family Sphingomonadaceae; genus Sphingomicrobium. Next base: position 1,117 of record JBKJUB010000189.1, read on the forward strand.
CCATCGATCCCGCCGCGGGCGATGCCAATCGTTGCGCCGATATGAAGCCGGGCGATGCCGATGCTAAAGGTGCGCGACAGATCGACGATGATCTGGCGCGCCACCGCCCCCAGCCGCTCGCTCGACTGCTCTCCGGTGACGACCAGTGCAAATTCATCGCCGCCGAGCCGGCCAACGGTTGCATCGGGCCCGACTGACAATTCAAGCCGGCGCGCGACTTCGCACAACAATTTGTCGCCGACCGCGTGGCCCAGCGTGTCATTGACCAGCTTGAACTTGTCGAGATCGACCACGAACAACGAACATGGCGCCTGGCCCGCGAGTTGGGCGAGCAACGCCTCCTCGAGATGCTCGCGCACCAGCAAGCGGTTGGCGAGCCCGGTCAGCGGGTCGCGCCGGGCGGCGCTGACTGCGTCGCTGCCCGACAAGCGGACGTCGGTAATGTCAGAGCCCACGCCACGCCAGCCGATTACCTTGCCGTTCGCGTCATGCACCGCCTTGCCTGACAGCGACCACCAGGTCTTGCTGCCGACTGCAGGGATGGCGAGATCGCGGAACGGAACGCCATTTTCCAGATGGTTGAACAAGGTTCGCATGCTTTCCGACACGCGCGCAATTTGGTTGCTGGGGTCGAGCAATTTATAGACTGTGCGACCCACCAGCCGTGCCGACGTGCTCCCCAGCCGGTCGGCAAGCTCGTCCGAAATGTGGGTCATCCGCAAGTCGGCATCCAATTCCCAGATCCCGCCGCTTCCGCTCGCTTCGAATTCGCGCAGCAGCGCCACCAGTTCGCCGCGCTCTTCGAGGTCATAGCGCGATCGAACTTCGCCGACGAACCGTCGCGCAACGCTGATCGCGATCCACATCACCATGATCGCATAGACCAAGGTCAGCGCAATCAACGTTCGATTGCCGAGTTGGACCGCCATCAGCAAATTGCCCGCGCCCAGCAGCAGCACGTAATGCATCGCCGCGCGCGGCAGGGTCGTCAGCGTAACGATGCCGACGCTCATCAGGCCCATACCGACCAGCAGCAGGATGACTCGTTCGGACAGGCCAACCTGGTCGAACCAGAAGATTGGCGGGACCAGCCACAACATTGCCAAAATGGTAATGACCCAGGTGATCGCGCGGGCGTCGGCCGGCTTGCGCCGGGCGTATGCGATATCGACCCTCAAGCGGTAAGCACGGAACCCGCGGGCGACGCACAATCCAAGCGCCATCGCCAGCCATGCCGCGAGCTGGGCGACCGGAATGACACCATAAAGCGATATTGCGACCATCGTCGCCGCGACAAATTGCCCGAGCAACGTCGCCGGGACCATACGCACCAAGGCCTCAAGCTGGGCCTGTCGGATCGCCACCAATCTGGGTTCGGTCGGGGAATCGAGCGATAACAACTCGCGCAGCGAGCCCTGCTCGGCATTCGAGTCGAGTTCATTGGCT
>JBKJUB010000216.1:0-8593 GCA_046590765.1 Sphingomicrobium sp.
GCGCGGTGTATCTGGCGCGCGGCTTGATCATTGTGAAGCCGTCGGTGATGGCGCGCCCTGATTTAACTTCGAACTTCCTGTTCTGGTCGTCGCTGATCGTGTTGATCCTCGGACTGGTTCATCTGATTGGCACGTGGCAAGCTTGGCCGACACTCTCGCAAGGAAAAACGAACTGATGCCCTGGACCCGCGACCAGATGGCCGCCCGCGCCGCGCGCGAGCTGAAGGACGGTTATTACGTCAACCTCGGCATCGGCATTCCGACGCTGGTCGCGAATAATATTCCGGATGGAATGACGGTCACGCTGCAGTCCGAAAACGGCATGCTCGGGATTGGCCCGTTTCCCTATCCCGATGAGGTCGATGCGGATTTGATCAACGCCGGCAAGCAGACCATCAGCGAACTCGACTCCTCCTCATATTTCTCCTCGTCGGACAGCTTCGCGATGATCCGCGGCGGCCATATCGACCTGACCGTGCTCGGCGCGATGGAGGTTTCCGAAGGCGGCGACATCGCCAACTGGATGATCCCGGGCAAGATGATCAAGGGCATGGGCGGGGCGATGGATCTGGTTGCGGGGGTCAAGAAGATCATCGTCGTGATGGAGCACAACGCCAAGGACGGCAGCCCGAAATTTATTCCGGAGTGCACGCTGCCGCTGACCGGGCGCAACTCGGTTGACATGATCATCACCGACCTTGGCGTGTTCCACCGGCCCGACCATCAGTCGCCGTTCAAGTTGATCGAGTTTGCGCCTGGCGTGAGCGCCGACGAGATCAAGGCCAAGACCACGGCGAACTACATCGAATAGCAACAGGAGCGGCGGCATGAAGGCATTGGCATATCTCGGGATCGTTGCCGCAGCGGCGCTGAGCGCGGGCGCTTCCGCCCAGCCCAATCCCGCCGCCAGACTGTCGATCGTTCGGCTCGATTGCGGCAATGGGTTGATCAAGGACTTCGACGCCTTCTTCTCCGACACGCACGAATATCCGGTTGGTCCGCGGCAGATTACCAACAGCTGCTATGTCATTCGCCACGGCAGTGTGATCTTGCTGTGGGACAGCGGATTTCCGGCGGCGCTCAAGGGCAAAGCGAACGACATGGGGGCGCTGGTGGCGCGGCTCGACCGGACCATCCCCGAGCAGCTTGCCGCGCTCGGGCTAAAATCGTCCGACGTCGGAATCGTCGGGATCAGTCACATCCACGGCGACCACACCGGCCAGGCAGCCGATTTCCCGCAGGCGAAATTGCTGATCGGCAAGAAGGATTTCGAATCGACCAAGGGCCCCAAGGATCCGTTCGGCCCGTGGCGCGGCGCCACGGCCAAGGTTCAGGCGATGGACGGCGGCGATGTCGACGTGTTCGGCGACGGTAGCGTCATCGCGCTCAACCTGCCGGGGCACACGCCGAGCCACATGGGACTGTTGGTCAAGCTGGCCAGCGGGAATGTGATGCTCAGCGGCGATCTTTATCATTCGACCATGGCCCGCCAGCTGAAGGGGATTCCCCCGTTCAACACCAGTCGCGCCGAGACGCTGGCGTCGATCGACCGCTTTGAACGGCTGGCGAAGCGCTATCGCGCCAAGATCATCATCCAGCACGAACTGGCCGACATCGCCAAGCTGCCCGCTTTCCCGAAAGAAGCACGGTGAGGGGCGGGGCGCTTGCGATCGGCGCGTTGCTGCTCGCCGCCTGTGACCGCGCGCCGACGCCGGCGCCGCCTGCCAATGAGGTGGCACCTGCCGAAATCAACGCCGCGCCAACCGCGCTTGCGGGTTGCGCCGATGGCTGGGTCGTCGCGCTCGATCCCGAGAGTTTCGCCAATAATGGCGCCGACAAGCATTTCCCCGCCGCCCGTCTCGGCTTGTTCCGCGATGCACTGGAAGGTGCGGTGCGCGGCGCGGTCAATGCGGCCTGCATGGCGGATGAGATTGCGCCCGCGTTGGCCGCGCCGATCAAGCGCGTCGACGTGCATAGCGCGAGCGGCGCTGATGAGCCGACATTCGTCGGCGCGGAGAATGATAAAGCCTCGGTGCGGCTCGAATATGCCTTTGCGGAAGACGATTTGACTATCCCGTCAGAGATGGAGTTGCGCGCCGGCCTGATCTGCTGGACCGATGTCGAATCCGACGCATGCGCTGAGCGTGGGCCTTAGAAGGAAATCTGATGAAAGCGCTGCTCAGCCATGCCCCCGGCGGCCCTGGAACGCTGACCGTCGACGACCTTCCCGACCCCGTCGCGGGTCCCGGCGAATTGCTCGTCCGCGTCCGCGCTGCGGCAATCAATTATCCCGATGTGCTGATCATCGAGGACAAATATCAGTTCAAGCCGCCGCGCCCGTTCGCGCCGGGCGGGGAGATTGCGGGGGAGGTCGAAGCGGTCGGTGAAGGCGTCACCGGCTGGGCGGTCGGCGACCGGCTGATCGCGGTGCCGGGGTGGGGCGGACTAGTCGAGAAAATCGCCATCAATGCCAAGAGCGCGTTCAAATTACCCGCCAGCCGAAGCTTCACCGATGGCGCGGCACTGCTGCTGACCTACGCCACGTCGATCCACGCGCTCTACGATCGCGGCGGTCTCAAGGCTGGCGAGACCTTGCTCGTGCTCGGCGCGGCGGGCGGGGTCGGCTTGGCGGCGGTCGAACTTGGCAAGGCACGCGGGGCGCGGGTGATTGCGGCAGTGTCGAGCGAGGACAAGGCCGTGGCGGCGCGCAACGCCGGCGCGGACGAGGCGATCATCTATCCGCGCGGACCGTTCGACAAGGACGGGTCGAAAGCGCTGGCACAGATGTTCAAGGATGCCGTCGGGCTCAATGGCGCGGATGTTATCTACGATCCGGTCGGGGGTGATTATGCCGAACCCGCGCTGCGCTCGATCGCGTGGGAGGGGCGCTACCTGGTGGTCGGCTTCCCCGCCGGAATCCCCAAGCTGCCGCTCAACCTGACCCTGCTCAAGAGTTGCGACGTGCGCGGGGTGTTCTGGGGGGCGTTTGCGGCGCGCGATCCCAAGGCCAATGCGGCGCATGTCGAGACTCTGTTCCGGCTGTGGGACCAGGGCAAGATCGCGCCCGTGGTCAGCGCAACTTACCCGCTGGAACGCGGCGGCGAGGCGATTGCGGCGTTGGCGGCACGCTCGGTGATCGGCAAGGTCGTGGTCGAGATCTAGAGCGTCCCGCTAAGCGATTGAAGCGCCGCAAGGCACTCGGGATCGATCGCTTTGCCTTCCTCGGCGGTCATGATCGCCAGCGCCTCGTCGTGGCTCATCGCCGCTCGATAGGGCCGGTCGGAGGTCAATGCGTCGTAGAAATCGCACACCGTGATGATCCGCGTTTCGCGCGTGATCTGGGCATCGTCGAGCCGCAGCGGGTAACCGGTGCCGTCGAGCCGTTCGTGATGCGCCGCAGCGATCGGTGCAATGTCGGCAAGTACCTTGATCCGGCCGAGGATCGCCTGGGTATGGCTGGCGTGGCCGCGCATCGCTTCCCATTCGCGTTCGTCGAGGCTGCCCGGCTTGTCGAGGATGGTGTAGGACACGCCCAGCTTGCCGACGTCGTGGAGCAATGCCGCGCGGTACAGCCAGCGTTGCCGCGTCGGAAGCATCCCCATTGCCGCGCCGATTTGCGCGGCAAGCGTCGCCACGCGGGTCGAATGGCCGGCGGTGAACGGGCTCTTGGCATCGATCACCTGGCCAAAGGCGGCGGCGATCGCGTCGAGATAATCATCGTCGACCGCAACCGCCTGGTCAGCCGGTGCCAGCGCGAGCAGTCGCGTGTCGATCATTGACGAGGCCAGCCCGGTCCAGAATTCGGGCTTCGCGGCGACGCGGTCGAAGGCGGCGCATAGCTGGGGGTCGAGCCACGTCCCGGCGCGGCGCGACACTTCGTCGATCGCGGCTTGCTGGCCGGCAAGGGAGTGGAACACGTCGGCGACTTGGGCAAGCAAGGCAATTTGAGCGATCAGCGGGATCGCCTTGCCCGTCAGCCGTCCGGGTCGACCCGATCCGTCCCAATGTTCGTCGAGGCGATAGATGCCGTCGCATACCGCATCCGAAAAGCGCAGCGAGCGGGCGATGTCTGCGCCGCGCGTACAGCGCGACAGGATCATTTCCTGCGCGATCGAGTCGCCATTCCTGAAGATGTTGCCGATCGCCGCGACCCTTTTGTGCAGCGGGGCCGACGGCGCAGTCTTTGAAACGACGAAATGGAGCGTCGCGGCGAGGCCGGTGCCGACTGTCTTGAAACCCTGCTTGAAGGCGCGATCATCAGCTTCGTACAATTCGCAAATCCGCGCGGCATTGCTCGAACATCCCAGATCCTTGAGCAGGAGCGCGTAATAAAGGTCGCTTCGTTCATCCGGGCCGAGCCCAAGGTCTCTCCCCACATGGCTGCCGATCCAGCATGATCGAACGCCATGACCCGCAGGCTGCCCCTCGGTCAGATCGAGCGCATAGCTGAACGCGCCAACCAGTTCGGGCAGCGAGACAAGCGTTGCCGCCGTTTCGATGAAGGCTTCGTGGCGCATGGCCATGCCTATTAATCGAGCAGCGTTAACAACCTCCTTCGTCGCCTATGGGAGGTCGCAACCGAAATTCCTTGCCCAGCCGATCATTTCGGACTAATTAATTCTTGCTAAACCAGATCAACAGGGGATCTCAATGCGTCATGTAATCATCGCGGCTCTGGCCGCATCTTCACTCGCCACGCCTGCGCTGGCTCGGGACCACAGCTGGTACGCCGGTATCGAAGCCGGCCTGCTCTGGCCGCAGGACGAAACGGTCACTGCCAGTGCGATGGGACAGAGCTTCGACCTCGTCGATTATGACTATAAGACGGGCTTCGACGGCGACCTGATCGCCGGATACGACTTTGGCTTCATCCGGCTCGAAGGCGAACTCGGCTACAAGACCGCCAAGCATGACGAATATGAATTCGCCAGGTTCACTCAAGAAACTGGTTTGATCGGGCCGCAGGCAGTGGTCAATGGCGTCGTGGTCGATGCCGATGGCCGGACCCGCGTCTGGTCGCTGATGGTCAATGCTTTGCTTGACGTGAACCTTGGCGATCGCTTCGCCATTTATGGCGGCGGTGGCCTTGGCTATCATAACACCAAGATCAAGATCGACGATGGCAGCGGCAGCGATTCGCTCAAGGACAGCGGCCTTGCATGGCAGCTGATTGCCGGGGCCCGCTATGCAGTCAGCGACAATGTCGACCTGGGGCTGAAGTATCGCTACTTCCGTACCGATCGGCTCAAGGATCGAAGCGAAGGCTTCGATGTGCGCTCGCGGTTCTCGTCGCACTCGCTGCTGGCCAGCCTGATCTATAATTTCGCGCCGCCGCCGCCGCCGCCTCCACCGCCGCCGCCGCCACCGCCGCCGCCGCCACCACCTCCGGCGACGCAGACCTGCCCGGATGGATCGGTGATCCTGGCGACTGACGCGTGTCCGCCGCCGCCACCGCCGCCACCGCCGCCGCCGGAACCCGAACGCGGCTAAACGCCGGCTATCAATGAAGTCACTTTGTGGAGGGCCGGGCGCGCATCATGCGTGCCCGGCCCTTCGCGCGTCGCGCTCCACAGACGCATTGCGCCGCCGCGTCGCGCTCCACAGACGCATTGCGCCGCCGCGTCGCGCTCCATCAGGCGCATTGCGCCGCCGCGTCGCTCCGCCTATCTGGCCAGCAACGCCACATGAGGACCGACGATGAGCCAGTTTGACGACCGCGAGCGCGCTTTCGAGACCAAGTTCGCGCGCGACGAGGAAATGCAGTTCCGCATCGTCGCCCGCCGCAATCGCCTGCTCGGCGAATGGGCGGCGCGGCTGATGGGCCTGTCGGACACCGAGACCGAAAGTTACGCCAAGGACGTGGTGCGCGCCGATTTCGAGGAAGCCGGCGACGAGGACGTGATCCGCAAGATTCTCGGCGATGTCACCGCCGCCGGAGTCGAGTGCGACGAGGCCACGATCCGCGAGGCGCTCGGCCACAAGCTGGTCGAGGCGCGCCGCCAGATCATCGAGGCATCCAACTGATGGCGATGGCGGCGGCGGAGATTGAGGCAATGATCCTCGCCGCAATGCCCGACGCGGCGGTCGAGATCACCGACCTGGCCGGCGACGGCAATCATTATTCGGCGCGCGTGTTCAGCCCGTCCTTCGCGGGGATGAGCCGCGTTCGCCAGCATCAGGCGGTTTACGCCGCGCTTCGGGGCAAGATGGGCAATGAGCTCCATGCGTTGCAGCTCGAAACCGTCATTCCATCGGGAGATCATCAGTGAGCGACGTCAAGCAACGCATCAGCGACATGGTCGAAAAGGATCCGGTTTTGCTGTTCATGAAGGGCACGCCCTTGTTCCCGCAATGCGGTTTCTCGAGCCGGGCAATCGCGATCCTCGACCACCTCGGGGTGCAATATCAGACGGTCGACGTGCTCCAGGATCAGGAAATTCGCGGCGGGATCAAGGAATATTCCGATTGGCCGACGGTCCCCCAGCTCTATGTGAAGGGCGAATTCGTCGGCGGATCGGACATCATGATGGAAATGTTCGAGAGCGGTGAGCTCAAGCAGCTGGTCGAGGGCGTCGCCCTCACCGATTAAAAAAAGGGGCGGCGGCGCGGGACCAGAAACCGCTGCCGCCACCCCTTTTGTTTTGGTTTGTGGAACCAAGTGGACAGCATCAGAACAGCAACCGCTGTGCCAAATGAAATTTTTGGCCAAAAAATAGGAATTATTTGCGGTGTGCCAATCGATAGACAATACAGTTCGTAAGATTTCCCGACACTTTTCGTGTGGTTTGGCTCGCCGGTGAATAGGCCGCCTCGCCCCAATTCGCTCGGTGCCCGACCGCAATTGCTGTGCGATGTTACGCAGAGCTGGTCGGCGGTCGGCGGTGGTGTCGGCACTTATCTGCGTCACAAGCGGCAATATATCCTCGACCATACGCCCCACCGTCATTTGCTGATCGTCCCCGGCGATCGCGATGAAGTAATCGAGGATGGTCGCACGATCATGGCCACGGTCGCCTCGCCCAAGGTGCCGGGAAGTCCCAATTACCGATTGTTGCTGCGCAGCGGCCACGTGCGCGGCTTGCTCGATCACTATCTTCCCGACCTGATCGAATGCCAGGACGCCTATAATCTGCCATGGGCGGCCATATCGCACGCCAACCGCCATCCCGGGACGGCTTTGGTAGCCGCCTATATGACCGACTTTCCGACGGTCTATGTCGCGCGCCCGTTCGCCAAATATCTCGGCAAGGGGATCGCGCGTGCCGCATCGCGTCTTTGCTATTGGTATTGCGGCAAGCTCTACAGCAAGTTCGACCTGACCTACGCCTTGTCCGAGCATGGCGGCGCGGCCAAGCTTCGTTCGCTTGGGCTCGATCCGGTCGAAGTCGTCGCGCTCGGCGCCGAGCTCGAAGAATTTACCCCCAATCGCCGCGATCTTGCGCTCCGCCATGAGCTTGGCGTGGCCAACGATGTGCCATTGCTGATCTACGCCGGCCGGCTCGACGGAGAGAAGCGCGCGCAGATTGTCGTCGACGCGTTTCGCTTGTTGCCCGACAGCCTCGGTGCGCATCTGGTGTTGCTCGGAGACGGGCCGCTCCGCACGCAATTCCTCGCCGCCGACATGCCGCGTTTCCACGCCCCGGGGTTCGTCACCGGCCGCCCCGCGCTCGCCCGATGGCTGGCAAGCGCCGACCTCTACGTCTCGGGCATGGCCGATGAGACCTTCGGGATTTCGATCATTGAGGCGCAGGCTTCTGGGCTCCCGGTGATCGGGGTTTCCGCAGGCGCGATGATCGACCGGGTGAATGAAACGATCGGCCGCCTTGGCCCGGTCGACGACAGTCAGGCGATGGCCGCCAACATCATTGACTTGTGGTCGGGCGACCTGGCCGCAATGCGCGTCAGGACGCTGGCCCACGCGGGCAATTTCGGCTGGGACAAGAGCATGGCGATCCTGTTCAGCCAAATCTATCCGCAGGCCGTCGCCCGCGCCGCCGCGCGGACCAAGCGCGGTTCGCGGGGGCTTGCTTTGGCCAAGGCCTGAGGGCAGCATTCAACATGGGTTCAGCGGCTGCGGGCTTGAACTGCGCTGCGACTATTGAGGGGAATTTGGTGCCTGGTTCGTTACGTTTCGCGATCGTGATCGCGGCCTCGCTGATGATTGCTTCGAGGTCGGCGCTCGCGCAAGACACCGCCATTTCCGCCGCAACCGAAGGCCCGAAAACGGTCGAAGGCGCAACGCCCGACCGAGTCAAACTGGTCGATTCCTGTGGCGGCCATAAATTTGAATCCCTGGTCGAAATCGATTCGGTGCGGCACCGCACGACGCGGATCAAATTATGCTCGAAACCTGGCGCGAGCGATGCCGAATGGGTCAAGACGCTCGACTCGGCGATCGTCCAGATTGAGCAGCGCAACATGCCGCCCGCCGCCAAGGACAAATTGATTGCCGAGCTCAAGGCGGAAATGACCAATTATGCCAAGCCCGGTTCGATCGCTGGAAGCTCGACGATTGACGGATCGTCGATCAATTTCGGCAAGCGGCTGGTGATCGACTCGGCCCCCGAACCCCAGGTTCCGTTCCAGACCTCGA
>JBKJUB010000122.1:0-6303 GCA_046590765.1 Sphingomicrobium sp.
CTCAAGGCTGCCGGCGTTGACCCCGATGCGGATCGCGCAGCCATTGGCCTTGGCGGCGTTGACGACCTCGCGGACGCGCTCGGCCGAGCCGATGTTGCCGGGATTGATGCGCAGGCAGGCGGCGCCGGCGTCGGCGGCCTCAAGCGCGCGCTTGTAGTGAAAATGGATGTCGGCGACGATCGGCACGTTGGAGGCGCGGACGATCTGCTTGAGTGCGGCGGTGCTCTCCACATCGGGGCAGGAGACGCGGATGATGTCGACCCCGGCTTCTTCACAACGGCGGATCTGGTCGATCGTAGCTTTGGCGTCGGAGGTCGGGGTGTTGGTCATCGTCTGAACGGTGACCGGCGCATCGCCGCCTACGGCGACGTTGCCGACCATAATCTGACGCGATTGACGACGCGCGATATCGCGCCAGGGCCGAATGGACATGGCCGCCATATAGGCCAGCGTGGCCCAACCGCCAAGGCAGTCACCACGAATCGCTAGACGGCATATTATCTGTTAATGCGCCAGGTGAGCTTATGGTGGGGGCACCGAGTGAACAAGATGGCCCTGATGTCGCGTGGCAAGGAAACCGGGGGCGCAGCCGACCGGGGACTGGCCGACGACACGCATCGTTACTGGGCCTTCCTCAGTTACAGCCATGCCGACAGCGCCGACGCCGACTGGCTGCACCAGGCGATCGAGCGCTTTGTCATGCCCAAGGGATTAATCGGCCGAATTACCGAAAATGGGGCGGTTCCGAGAAAGCTGACCCCGATTTTCCGTGACCGGCACGAACTTGCCGCGTCGAGCGATCTCGGCGGAAAAATCCGTGCGGCGTTGAAGCAGTCTCGTTTCCTGATTGTCTTATGCTCGCCCGCCGCGGCCGGTTCGCGCTGGGTCAACGAAGAGATACTCGCGTTCAAGAAGCTGCATGGCGAGCGACGGATATTGGCGGCGATCGTCGGCGGTGAACCGTGGGCGAGCGAGATTAATGGTCGCGAAGGCGAGGAATGCTTCCCGCCCGCGCTTCGCGAGAGAATTGACCGCAAGGGACAGGCGACCGGCAAGCGCTCCGAGCCGATCGCGGCAGACCTGCGCGAAGACCGCGATGGGCGCGAGGCGGGAAAACTCAAATTGGTGGCGGGGATGCTCGGGCTGGGGCTCGATGATCTGGTCAAGCGAGAGCAACAGCGGCGGCAGAAACGCCTGACCTATGTTGCGGCGGCGTCTCTTGCCGGGATGACGGTAGCGAGCGGGCTGGCGGTATTCGCGTTCGACAAGCGCGACGAGGCGCGTGACCAACGACGTGAGGCCGAAGGGCTGGTTGGGTTCATGCTGGGGGATTTGCGCGACAAACTGGAGCCCATCCAGCGACTGGACGCGCTCGACGCCGTTGGCGCGCGGGCGCTTGCCTATTTCGAGAAACAGGACAAATCCGAATTATCCGACGAGGCCTTGGCGCAGCGTTCCCGCGCGCTGACGATGATGGGGGAGATTGCCAACACCCGCGGTGATCTGGATGGCGCGCTGGCACGGTATCGCGAGGCGATGGCGGGCACCCTCGAGGCGCTCAATCGTCGGCCGAGCGACGGCCAACGCGTGTTCGACCATGCACAGAACGTCTTTTTCGTAGGACAAATCGACTGGCAGCGAGGGCGCCTGATCGAGGCGGAAAAAGCAATGCGCAATTATCGTCAGCTTGCGGGCCGCCTGATGGAGATCGATCCGACCAAGAAGGAATGGCAACTCGAAGGCGCCTATGGCGACACCAGCCTTGGCGCAATTCTGGTCGATCTCGGACGCTATTCGGACGCTGCCTCGACCCTTTCAAATGCGCTCGCCCGACGCGAACGGCTACTTTCTTCCGACCCAAAAAACAGCGATTATCGCAAGGCCTATAGCGAAGGGCTGGCGTGGCTGTCCGAGGCAATGGAAAAAGGTGGTCGTCTGGATGACGCGCTGGCGCAGCGGGAGCGACAACTAGCATTTCTAGCGCGAATCGAACGCGACCCGAGAAGCGATGCGGATTATCGGCGGTCGCAGATGGTAGCGTTACGCGCTGCCGCACGATTGCTGGCGACTCGGGGCGAGGTGAAACAGGCGCGCGATTATCTCGCTCAGTCTGTGGCTATTGGCGAAGAGTTGATGAGGGTCGAACCCGATAATGCCAATTGGGCAGGGATGGCCGCAGCATCTTATGCAGACCTGGGCGAATTGGAACTTGATGCCGGGCGCGTCGATGAAGCCAGCAAACTGATGCGCACCTCATGCGACATTACGAACCGCCTGATTACGCGAGATTCGAGCGTAGAGGATTGGCGCCTCGACCGGCGCAGCCAGTGCCTTGCGCTGCGCATCCGGCTCGCACTGGCCCGCGGGGCTGTCGCCGAGGCCCAGGGCGACGCCCTGACGTTGGAAAAACTGACGAAGGCCGAGGCCAAAACGGGAATCAATTACGATAAGCGCAATGCGCTGATCCTTGCCGCATTCTTGCGTGGCTTGAGCGAGCGTGCCGCCGGCAACTTCGATCAGAGCCGACTAGTTCTCGAGTCGGCCTTGGCAGCGTGGCCGTCGCGAATGCCAATGACCCCGGCGATCACGGCGCGGTTTGCCCTGATCCACCTTGCACTTGGCCAACGCGCGGAAGCCGCGGCCAAACAAGCCTCGCTAAATACCATGGGATATCGGCACCCAACCTACGTCAAAGACCGTCAACTTATCCTAACCATGTAAGGGAGAAAGAGAGTGCACGACAAAAAGCCGAAGCCCGGGATGGGCACCAGCAACCCGATCAAAGTCGAAGTCCATGCCGAGCTGGACCCGACCAGCCACAAAGTATTGTTCACCGATGAATGGGAAGCGAGTTGGCGGAATGGCAAACAGAAGGGGCCGATCACCGTTCCCTACGGCACCAACGCCACTGAAATCCACTTCAGCCTTCGTGACGATACGGGACTTGGTCTCAACTTCATGCGCAATTTTGCCGACGTGATTTACGTCGGCACCGGGACGGCTTGCCCGCCACCCAGAGGAAACCAGGGCGGGCAAATTACGTTTCGATCATCGTCGGCTAATTTGCTCAAGGTGTTGAACGCCAACAGCGGCAATGCGATCGACCTGAAATATGCGCTGCGATTCAATGGCCAGGACAATTTAGCCGGCGGGGAAAATCAGCCTTACGTCTACGATCCCGACCTCAAGAATGGCGGCGGCGGGATCGGTGGTGTGAATAATCAGGCGGCCTATCTCTTGTTAGGCGCTGCCGCGTTGGCTGGATTGGCATACCTGACGTACACCTTGTTCTTCGACTGATCGATTGAACCGAAGGGCGAGTGGGATAATCGTGGAGAGTGTCGCCCCGCCGCAGCTGCCGTTTGCGTTGACGGTCGGCGTCACCGGGCATCGGCTGGGGGCCCTGGCCGAAGTCCGGGTGGCGGCGATCTCCGACGAAATCGCGCTCGCGCTCGACACGATCGAGCGCGAGGCACTAACGCTGTTCAAACGCGAAGGAGCGTTGTTCGCGCCCTCGCCGCCGGTGCTCACCCTGGTCTCGCCATTGGCAGACGGCGCCGACCAGATGGCGGCAGAGGCGGCGCTTGCGCTCGGCTGGCGGTTGCAGGCGGTACTGCCGTTCGACCGGGCGACCTATGCTCGCGATTTCCCCGAGGCGGAGGATAAAGCGCGGCTGAACGATTTGCTCAGCAAAGCCGATTGCGTGCTCGAACTGCCGGGCGATCCCGACGACGACACTGAAGCCTATATGGCTGCTGGACGGGCGACGCTCGCGCATTGCGACCTGCTGATTGCGGTATGGGATGGACGGCCGCCGCGTGGGCGCGGCGGCACGGCGGAAGTGGTTCATTTGACCGTCGCGCAAGGCACGCCAGTGATCCACGTGCCGTCCGACGGTGAGCAGCCAATGGGACTATTGTGGAGCGGGTTCGACCCCAATGTCGTAACCCGCAGCGGTGATGATCGCGGGGTGCGCCAACCGTTCGAGGCTGATTTGCTGGGCCGGATGATCGGCGCGCTGCTGACCCCGCCGCCGGATTCGAACGAGCGCATTTTCTACGACCGGTTCCTGGCCGAGAAATCCCGTCGCGTTCGCGGGCGGCTGGAATATCCATTGCTGCTGATGATCGCCGGGGTCAGCCGGCTGAAAACGAGCCATTGGCGCGAGAGCAAATGCGCCGCCGCGATCGAGGCCGAGTGGCAGAATTTTTCAGTCGAGTGCAGCGGCAAACATGGGGTCAGCGCATCGCTCGACCTGCTCGAACGCGCTTATGCTTGGAGCGACCGGCTAGCGGGATATTATGCCCAGAATTTCCGCAGCGGGCACGTCTTCAACTTCCTGCTCGCGGCGAGTGCGGTACTGCTCGGCTTGTCGGGTTTCGCGCTTCCGGCAAGCAAGACCGAATTGGCGGTGGTCGAATTTGGAGTTGCGATGGCGGTGATTTTCAATACCCGGTTCGGGGTGCGCCACGAATGGCACCGGCGGTGGCTCGATTATCGCCAGCTGGCCGAACGATTGCGGCCATTGCGCAGCCTCAAACTGCTGGGGTTGGCGGCGCCCGATGCGCCGGGCAGCATCACCAACCCAGTGCCGCGACGGTGGATCGACTGGTACGCCGCCGGGGTATGGCGGGCGATGGGCTGCCCCAACGGGACCATCGACAAGGCGCGCGCGGCGCTGCTGACCGAGGCCATCGCGTGCCACGAAATCGCGCCGCAAATCGCCTATCACGAAGCCAGCGCGCGGCAGATCGACACACTCGACGTGCGGCTGGAGTGGATTGGGACGGCATTGTTCGTCCTCACCCTGTTAGCGACTGCGGCGGTAATCGTGATGCTGCAAATTGACCCGCACTGGGTGAGCGCAATGAACAATTGGCTGACCTTGCTGTCGGCGGGCCTTCCCGCGGTGGCGACGGCGATCTTCGGGATTCGTTACCAGGGCGACTTTGGGGGCAGCGCCGAACGATCGCGATCGACCGCCCAGACATTGCGCGCGATCGAGACGCAATTGGTGGGCGCGCGCGGCGACTTGGCGCGGTCGGCCGACCTGTTCGAACAATCGGCGCGCGCGATGCTGGCCGATCTCGACGAATGGCGGCTGATCAACCAGCAGCAGGAATTGTCGGTCGGCTAGCTGGCTTTGGGGGCGAGCCACGCTAAGGGTCGCGGATGCCGATTCGATCCTTGATATTGTTCTGCCTCGCGCTGATCGCGTGGGGTGCGCCCGCCAATGCCTATTGGGAATATGGCCATGAGACGGTGGCGCGGATCGCGCTCGACCAGGTCCGGCCCGATACGCGGGCGAAAATCATCGCGCTGCTCAGGCAGGGGCGGTTGCTCGAGACGCCGGATTGCCCGGTTACGACGATCGAGCAGGCGAGCGTGTGGGCCGACTGCATCAAGCCGCTCGGCGATCGCTTCGCTTATGCATATTCGTGGCATTATCAGAATGTCGACATCTGCAAGCCGTTCGACCTGAAAGGCGCGTGCAAGGACGGCAATTGCGTCTCGGCGCAAGTCGAGCGGCAGGCGCGGCTGCTGGCGGATGTGAAAGTGCCGCGGCGAGAGCGGCTGATGGCGCTGGCATTCCTGGTCCATTTCATGGGCGACCTCGCCCAGCCGATGCATGCCGGCGACCGCGGCGACAAGGGCGGCAATGACGTGAAGGCCAATTACGGGCTGGTCGGCGGGCGAACCAATTTGCACTCGATCTGGGACGGCTATCTGGCCGAGCGGGCGATCTCGACCCCGCCCGGCGGCGCGACGGGACTGGTCGCGGGGATGTCGGCCGACGAACGCGGGGCGGTTGCGGGGGGGTCGGTGACCGACTGGAGCCGCGAGAGCTGGGCAGCGGCGCGGACGCAAGCTTATGCGTCGCTGATCGGCGACCCGTGCGGCGACAAGCCGACCGCGAGGCCGACCTTGTCCGAGGCCAAGGTGCAAAAACTTATCCCGCTGCTGCGCCATGATGTCGCGGCGGGCGGGCTCAGGCTGGCGCGGTTGCTCGACGACGCGCTCGGGCCCGAGGCCAGGGCCCCGGGCCAACGACGCTAGGCTAACGCTTGGCGACGAACGCGGCGATGGCATCGACCACGCCGGGCGCGATCGGCAGCGCGGGATTGCTGTAGGTCGCGAAATTGACGGCGGGGCTGTCGCTCGCGACGATCTTGAGCACATGGTTGACGCCCGGCAGGATGACCAGCTTGGCCTTGGGCTGGGCCGCGGCGAGCAAGTTGGCATCGACCAGCTTGGTCTGCAGATCTTGGTCGCCCTGAATGATCAGCAACGGCAGCTTGAGTG
>JBKJUB010000128.1:0-5601 GCA_046590765.1 Sphingomicrobium sp.
ACTCACCGCCGACCGGCTGGTGCTGGTCGATCATGGCCAGGCGGTCGATTATCCTGGCAGTATCGACGATTATATCGACTTCATCCTCGGCCGGAACCAGCCCAAGTCGGCCAAGGACGCGGCCGCCAAGGCCAAGCCGAAGAAGTGGGATCCCAAGGCCAAGGACAAGGCCAAAGCGCTCGCCAAGGCCGCCGCCGAAGCCGAAGCCGCAAGCGCCAAACTCGCCGCCGAATGCGAAGCCCTCGACCGCCAGCTAGCCGCCGCCGAGAATGCCGCCGCGATCACCGACCTCAGCCGCCGCCGCGCCGACGTCGCCGCCAAGCTCGAGCAAGCCGAAGCCCATTGGCTCGAGGTCAGCGAGCAACTGGAGCAGCAGGCCGCGTAAGCAAACGCTAGTCGCTAATGTCCGCAATGAGTGGAAAGCGAACACTGCATACGTGTGACTAACTTGTGCGAATCAATTGTTCGTGATTGGTGTGTTCCCCTCAATGGGAGTGAGGGGCAGAACATGACGATTACGAGTAAAACAAAGCTGCTTATCGCCGCAGCGTTGGCGGTCGGCGTCACAAGTTGCGACAACATTGGCCCGACCAAGCCCGAGAAGGCGGATGTGGCTGGAGTGAAACAGGCCGTGGCTGCGGTCGAGGCGGGATGGAATCAAGCGTTTCATACGAAAAACCTGGATGCACTCGTCGAGCCCTATGCAAGCGATGCTACGTTTGTCTTGCCGGGTCTGCCGGCGCAAGTTGGAAGTGCGGCGATCCGCAAGGTCTATGTGGAAGCTTTGAAAGACCCCAATTTCGACGTCACGCTCACCTCCGAAAAGGTGGAAGTCGCGCAATCTGGGGATCTGGCTTACTCGCAGGGCCACCTCACGATGAAGGGCACCGACCCGAAAACGAAACAGCCCGTGACGACGATGACCGGACCATATTTGACGGTCTTCAAAAAACAGGCCGACGGCGGCTGGAAGGCAGTTCAGGATTGGGTCGCAGCAAATCCCCCCACGACGCCAGCGAAATAACAATCGTAACGCTTTAGTTCTTCGTTCCAAGTTGCTTGAAACTGCTTGGCGCTTATGTCCGCAACGGTCGAAATCGGACATCAGGCACCACTAGTAAAAACCGCTTCCAATGTAGGATTTCGTCTGACAGCATGGTGGCCGCACGACTCGATCGTGCCGGCTCTTTCAAATCGTTGACCATGCCCTGACATCGCGTGCGGAAGGCTGAAATAACAGGGAATGCGCGGGCCGTTTCGCGACGCTTGCAGGGAAAAACATTGCAAGTCCTACACGACATCGGCGGATTTCCGCGATAAATAGGAAGAATGGTCGCTGACCACGGGTCTTTTGCGACCTTTGCGGCTTTATCCCTACTTCGACCCGAACCCGGTCAGCATCGTCCGCACCGTCCGAAACACGATCAATATGTCGAGCCAGGGCGAGAAATATTTGATGTAGAAGAAGTCATATTGCAGCTTGAGGTGGATGTCGTCGACTTCCGCCACATGCCCCTGGTTGACCTGCGCCCAGCCCGAAATCCCCGGCCGAACGACGTGGCGATAGCGGTAGAAGGGCACGTCGCCGGTGTACCACACCGACAGCACTTGGGCTTCGGGACGCGGGCCGATCCAGCTCATTTCGCCGCGTAAGATGTTCCACACCTGCGGCAACTCGTCGATCCGGGTCCGCCGGAGCAAGGCGCCGAAACGCGTGATCCGCACATCGTCGGCATCGGTCATCGCCGCCAGCCGTTGGTCCTCGACCACGCCCGCGACCTGCATGGTGCGGAATTTAGTCACCCAAAATTGCTTGCCCCCGCGCCCGGTGCGGCGCTGGCGAAACAGCACCGGCCCACCGTCAATCAGCTTTATCGCGAGCGCGGTTGCCCCAAGCAATGGCACCAGCACCGGTAACAGCGCGACCACCGCCAGCCAATCGACCAGATGCTTGATCGCCGAATAGGCCCGCGCCGGGACCAGGCTGCCAAAGCTGTTCTCCGAAATATGCCGCACTTGCACCCGCCCGGTGAGCGATTCGAGCAGTTGCTGGACCTGGTAGACCATCCGCCCTTCGATCGCGGCGTCGGCGAGGAACGCTTCCCACTCGTCGGGCAAATCGGCAAAATCGGCGACGATCGCGTGGCAGTCGCGGATGCGGTGGAGCTCGGGCGCGCCGAGCACCCGCCAGTCAACCGAATCGACCTGCTGCAACTGGTCGATCGCGCCGACCGGGACAATCGCGATTTTGGGCCGCAGTCGCCGCGACACGAAATAGTAAATCGCAAACGCCCATACCAGGTGGAGCGCGAAGCCCAGCGCCAGCGACGGTCGGTGGTAGGGCAAGCGCGATAGCACCAGCAGCGTCAGCAGCGTGGCATGCGCGACGAACACTGCCGGGATTACCACTTGCCCGGCGCGAATCCCGGGATAGGTACTGACCGAGATCCGGATCCACAGCGCCAGGCAGATCGCCAGCACGTTGGCGACCAGGCTGTTGCTGAACACCGCCGGGTCGAAGGTCGCGTCACTGATCAGCCAGCGGCTCCCGGCCCACGGCACCAGCGCGGCGAGCAACAACGCGCCGCCAAATTCGAACCGACGCCGCAGGACGAACGGAACCGTGCCGGGCGATTTCAAAGGGACGTTCTGGAGCATCACCTTAGAGTGTCCAGTAATCGAGCGATGTTGCAAGCGCGTTGCTGCGCCACATCCCCTTGATGTCGGCCAGCGTTCCACCCGGCTCAAGCATGTCGCCCAGCGCGTCGCGGTCGAGCATTAGATATTCTTCGTGCCGGACCGCGCCGATCACCAAATCGTGTCGAGCCGCGCCAGGGATACTAAGCCCGCGTCCATAATGCGCCTTCGCCTCCGCTTCCCCAACATTCGAATCGGCGATCTCGACGACATGCCCAAGCTCGGTCAGCCGGCGGAACAGGTCAATCGATCGGCTGTTGCGCAGGTCGGGGACATTCTCCTTGAAGGTCAGCCCCATCAGCAACACCGTGCCCGGCGTGCCGCCGCGATGCGCGTGGAGCCGGTCGGCAATCCACCTGCCCATCGCGTCATTGGTCTCGCGTCCCGCCAGGATGACTTGCGGATGATGACCAAGGCGCTGCGCCAAATGGCTAAGATAGAACGGATCGACCCCGATGCAGTGTCCCCCGACCAACCCCGGTTCGAACCCGAGGAAATTCCACTTGGTCTTGGCCGCGTCGAGCACGTCCCACGCCGACACCCCGATCCCGGCCATAATCTGGGTAACTTCGTTCATGAAGGCGACGTTGATGTCGCGCTGGGCATTCTCAATCACCTTGGCCGCCTCAGCGGCGCGGATCGACGCGGCGCGGAACACCCCCGCCGAGGTGATCGCGCCATAAACTTGGGCAAGCGTCTCGACGACCTCCTCATCCTCGCCGGCGATCACCTTGATGATCTTGTCGACGGTGTGAACCTTGTCGCCAGGGTTGATCCGCTCGGGGCTGTAACCAAGCTTGAAATCGCGCCCCCGCTTTAGCCCCGCCGCCTCGAGCAACCCACCGCACAGCTCCTCAGTGACTCCGGGATAGACCGTGCTTTCATAAACGATGATCGGCCGCTTCGCCGGATCGGCCAGCCCCGCCACGGTCCGCGTTGCGGCCTCGACCGCCCCCAGGTCGGGCTTGTTGCTGGCATCGACCGGCGTCGGCACGGTGACGATGTACATATCCGCTCCGCGCCCTGCCTCGGGATCCGCGGACAGAGCCAGCCGCGAATGCTCCAGCTGGTCGCGATCGATCTCGCCAGTGCGGTCATGCCCGCTGCGGAGTTCGTCGACCCGCCCTTTGTCGATATCGATTCCGACGACGTCGAACGCCTTGGCCAGCGCAACCGCCAGCGGCAGCCCGACATAGCCGAGCCCAATCACCACGATCTTCATGTCGTTGTTGATCACCGAAACTCCGATACGCCTAGGCGGGGCGGCCGATCCCGCGATAGCGTAACCCCGCGCGCGCCACTTCGGCCCCATCGAAGATGTTGCGCAAGTCGACTAAGGCGTCGCCGCGCATCCTGTTGGCGATATCGGCCAGGTCAATTCCGCGAAATTCGTCCCATTCGGTGACGACGACGACGGCATCGGCGCCGTCAGCCACGTCATAAGGCTCGGCGGCGAAGGCGATCCCCGGAAGCATCGGTTCGGCCTGCTCGCGCCCGACCGGATCGAACGCCACCACTTCAGCCCCGCCATCGAGCAAACCCGCGATCAGCGCCAGCGACGGCGCATCGCGCATGTCGTCGGTATTGGGTTTGAACGTCAGCCCGAGGATTCCGATCTTCTTGCCCGCCAGGTCGCCGCCGACCGCCTCGCGCACGCGATCCGCCATCGCCACCTTACGATCGTCATTGACCTTGACCACAGTCGAGATGATGCGTTGCTCGACCCCGGCCTCCTCCGCCGTCCGCAGCAGCGCCAGCGTGTCCTTTGGAAAGCAGCTGCCGCCATAGCCCGGCCCGGCATGGAGGAATTTCGCGCCGATGCGATTGTCGAGCCCGATCCCGCGCGCCACTTCTTGCACATCGGCGCCAACCGCTTCGCACAAATCGGCAATCTCGTTGATGAAGCTGATCTTCATCGCTAGGAAGGCGTTGGCGGCATATTTGGTCAGCTCGGCGGTCCGCCGGCTGGTAAACACGATCGGCGACTGGTTGAGGAACAACGGTCGATAAATGTCCTTGAGCATTTCGCGCGCATGCTCGTCATCGGTGCCGACCACGATCCGGTCCGGAATCTTGAAGTCGCGGATCGCCGCACCCTCACGCAGGAATTCGGGGTTCGAGGCGACGCTGGTTCCGGTCGGCGCGCCTTCCTCGGCCAGAATTCGCGCAATCTCGTCGCCCGTCCCAACCGGTACAGTCGACTTGGTCACCACTACCACCGGCTTGGTCAGCGCCCGCGCAAGTTCGCGTACTGCGTCGAACACAAAGGTCAGATCGGCATGTCCGTCGCCGCGCCGCGATGGCGTCCCGACCGCG
Source organism: Sphingomicrobium sp. (assembly GCA_046590765.1). Lineage (GTDB taxonomy): Bacteria > Pseudomonadota > Alphaproteobacteria > Sphingomonadales > Sphingomonadaceae > Sphingomicrobium. Next base: position 5,014 of record JBKJUB010000128.1, read on the forward strand.
ATGAACACCGCGTCAGCGCCGTCGATCCCGGCAGCGAGGTCGGTGGTGAACTCAAGCCGACCATGATCGACATTGGCCTTGACCAATGCATCGAGCCCCGGCTCCCAGATCGGCATCTTGCCGCCTTTGATCATGCCGATCTTGGCCGGGTCTTTGTCGATGCACGTTACATGATGCCCGAAATCGGCAAAGCATGCGCCCGAGACGAGCCCGACATAGCCAGTGCCGATCATTGCAATGCGCATTGGATATGGTCTTTCGGGGAGCTGGTGGAACGCTGGCTTTACCGGCCCTTCGCGGATCGCGCCAGATGCCTCGCTTTTGCCGCACATTCGCGTTAGAGGCGCCGCTTCCCATGGCTACGATCCTCCCCACCCCGCCGCGTGTCGGCATGGTCTCGCTCGGCTGTCCCAAGGCATTGGTCGACAGCGAGCGCATTCTCACGCGGCTACGCGCCGACGGCTACCAGATGTCGCCCGATTATGCCGGCGCCGATGTCGTGCTGGTCAACACCTGCGGCTTCCTCGACAGCGCCAAGGAGGAAAGCCTCGAGGCGATCGGCGAGGCGATTGCCGAAAATGGCCGCGT
>JBKJUB010000107.1:0-3965 GCA_046590765.1 Sphingomicrobium sp.
GGTGTCGCGGGCGGAAACGAGTGAGAAGAACATTGTTTAGACTCCCTTTTTGCCACCCCATTGGGTGATGCATCCTTCAATGCAGGGAGCGTGCCAATTGCAAATTATCCAATCAAAACAATGAGCGGACAGTCTAGCAGGTAAATATGCCGGCGAAACACTGCCAGAAGTTGGTGTATTTTGCGAACCCTGGCGTCAGTCCGGATCGCCAGGGAAAGCTGAGCGGGCGGGATGGCGCGGCCTCAGCGAGCGAAAGAAAGCAAAGGCTGGGGCCATGTCGCGCGCATAATCCCCGGTGGGATGGATGACCGGGCCGAAAATGCCGCGCCTGGTCGGATAATCGGGGCCGGCGCAGACGATTGGCACCTTGGCCCGAAGCGCGATCTGGTAGAAGCCGGTCTTCCACCGGGTGGTCCGCGAGCGGGTGCCCTCAGCAGCGACGATCAGCAGGAAGTCGTCATGCGCGGCAAATTGGTCGACGATCTGGCTGACGGTGTCCTGCGACGCCTGGCGATCAACCGGAACCCCGCCAGCCGCGCGCATGAAACGCCCCATCGCGCCTTTGAACAGACTGTGCTTGCCGATGAAGCGAACCTGGCGGCCGACCGCATTGACCGTGCCGAGGAACACCGGAAAGTCCCAATTGCTGGTGTGCGAGGCGCCGATGATGACGAACTTGCGGTCGGGCGGAAGCGTGCCGACTGCCCGCCAGCCGCTGCGGACATACCATTGCAGTAGCAGCCAGCGGACGAACCGCGCGGGTCGGCTCATCGACGGCAAGTTTTTCAGCTGTAATGAATCCCCCATGCCCACGCGGAATGCGCCGCACGGCTGAGCAAGTCCACTGTTGAGCGTCGAAGCGCTTAAGCGGCGGTGGTATCAACCGGCTGGCGCGGCGCGGCGGTCGCCGCGGTCGGGCGAGCGACGCTCGATTTCTGGCATTGCGCCATCAGTGTCGGGAAATCGAAGTCGCTGTTGGCGTCGAGCGCGCCATCGCGAGCGGCGGCACATTGCACGGCGCTCTCGTAGCGCGGGCTGAGCGTTGCAACGGTCTGGCATGAAGCACCGCCATCGGCGCAGCCGAGGATTGCAATGACATAACCGATCGGGCCCATTTCACTCTCCGTAGTTCCATAGCTTAAACCCTGAAATTAACGTGCGGTTCCAAACTGTTCGTCGATTGCGTTGCGAAGGCTCCCGTCGCCCCCTACCTGTTGCACGATGGACACTTCCTTTGCCGCCACCGAAGAACTGCCCAAGGACAAGGGCAGCTTCTCGATCCTGTGGCGCTTCCTGCCGATGCTGTGGCCCAAGGGCGAGCCCGAGCTGAAGCTGCGGGTGGTGGTCGCGGTGGTGCTGGTGCTGGCGGGCAAGGCGATCTCGCTGATCATGCCGTTCGCGTATAAAGCGGTGGTCGACGCAATGTCGGGCCAGAAGGCCATATTCGCTGCGGTGGCGATGCTAGTGGTGGCTTATGCGTCGGCGCGGTTCGGGGCGGTGCTGGCCGATAATCTGCGCAACGCGGTGTTCGAAAAGGTCGGGCAGGATGCGGCGCGGCGGCTGGCAGCGCGGGTGTTCCGCCATATCCATTCGCTGTCGCTACGCTTCCACCTTGAGCGGCGCACCGGTTCATTAAGCAAGATCGTCGAGCGCGGGACCAAGAGCATCGACATGATGCTGTACTTCCTGCTGTTCAACATTGCCCCGACGATCATCGAGCTGGCCGCGATCTGCGTCATTTTTTACTTCAAGTTTGGCGGCGGCCTGGTGGTCGCGACGCTGGCGATGGTCGCGATCTATATCTTGTTCACGCGCTGGGTGACCGATTGGCGCAACGCCTTGCGGCGCGAAATGAACGACGTCGACAATCAGGCAATCGGGCGCGCGGTCGACAGCCTGCTCAATTACGAAACGGTCAAATATTTCAGCGCCGAGGAGCGTGAGGCCAAAAGATACGACCAGGCGATCGGGGCGTTTGCGCGCGCCGCGGTCAAGAACGAGACCAGCCTGGCGTGGCTCAATATCGGCCAGAGCCTGATCACCAATCTGATGATGGCCGGGGCGATGGCGTTCACCGTATGGGGCTGGTCGCAGGGCCGCTTCACCCCGGGCGACGTGGTGCTGGTCAACAGCCTGCTGATGCAGCTGTTCCGGCCGCTCGACATGCTGGGGTGGGTCTATCGATCGATCAAGCAGGGGCTGATCGACATGGAGCAGATGTTCATATTGCTCGATACGCCGGCCGAGATCGTCGATGCGCCAGGCGCGGGCGCGATTGCGGTCAGCCAGGGCCATGTGCGGTTCGAGGATGTCGCCTTCGGTTACGAGCCCGAGCGGATCATCCTGAAGGGCGTGACGATCGATGTTCCGGCGGGAACCAGCTGTGCGGTGGTCGGGCCATCGGGGGCGGGCAAATCGACACTGGCGCGACTGCTGTACCGTTTTTACGACCCGACCGACGGGCGGATCACGATCGACGGGCAGGATATTGCAACGATCACGCAGGACAGTTTGCGCGGGGCGATCGGGATTGTCCCGCAGGACACGGTGCTGTTCAACGACACCATCGGCTACAACATCGCTTACGGCCGCGACGGGTCGGGGCAGGACGAGGTGGAACGCGCCGCCAAAGGCGCGGCGATCGACGGGTTCATCGCGGCGCTGCCCAACGGCTATGAATCGATGGTCGGCGAGCGCGGGCTGAAATTGTCGGGCGGCGAAAAGCAGCGCGTGGCGATTGCGCGGACCTTGCTCAAGGACCCGCCAATCCTGATCCTCGACGAGGCGACCAGCGCGCTCGACAGCCGCACCGAAGAGGCGATCCAGGCGACGCTCGACGGGGCGACCAAGGGGCGGACGACGATCGTTATCGCCCACCGGCTGTCGACCATCGTCGGCGCGCACCAGATCGTGGTGCTCGACGATGGCAAGGTCGCCGAGCGCGGGACGCACGGCGAATTGTTGGCCAAAGGCGGGCTCTATTCGGAGCTGTGGGCGCGCCAGGCGGCCGAGCGGGAATTGGAGGACGTCGCCGAATGAGCCTCGAGGTTTTGCTCCACGAGCGGTTCGGCTTCTCGGCGTTTCGCGGGGTCCAGCGCGAGGTGGTCGAGCGGACGGTGGCGGGGCAATCGACGCTTGCGGTGATGCCGACCGGGGCGGGCAAGTCATTATGCTATCAGTTGCCCGCGCTCGAACGACGCGGGACGGGGATCGTGATTTCGCCGTTGATCGCGCTGATGCATGACCAGGTGCGCAGCGCCGATGCGTTCGGGATCCGCGCGGCCGCTCTGACCAGCGTCAGCGAGGATCCCCGCGCGATCCGCGATGCGCTGCGCGATGGGACGCTCGACTTGCTCTATGTCGCGCCCGAGCGGACGACGACGGGCGATTTCCAGCGGCTGCTCGAGGAGGTCGAGATTGCGCTGTTCGCGATCGACGAAGCGCATTGCGTGTCCGAATGGGGGCATGACTTCCGCCCCGATTACCGCCTGCTGCTGCCGATGCTCGACCAGCATCGCGAGGTGCCGCGGCTGGCGCTGACCGCGACCGCCGACCGGCGGACTCGCGAGGACATCCTCGTCCAGCTCGGGATCCCGGCCGAGGGGATGATCGTCGCCGGGTTCGACCGGCCCAACATTCGTTACCACGTCCGCCCGCGCGACGGGATCGGAAGCCAGCTGAAGGGGTTGCTGGCGGAGCATCCGGGACCGGGGATCATCTATGCCACCAGCCGCAACGCGACCGAGAAACTGGCCGAGCAATTGAGCAGCGGGAAGCGCCGCGCCTTGGCCTATCACGCCGGGCTCGACGGTGCAGTCCGCCAGCGCAACCAGGCTGCATTCGTCGAGTCCGAAGAGATGGTGATGGCGGCGACGGTGGCGTTCGGGATGGGGATCGACAAGCCCGACGTGCGGTTCGTCGCGCATGCCGGAATCCCCAAGTCGATCGAGGCTTATTACCAGGAG
>JBKJUB010000015.1:0-3158 GCA_046590765.1 Sphingomicrobium sp.
TTCGGCATCGGTATTGTCAATTTCGACGTTGAGCCCTTTGCGGCTGGCGATGATGTCACCGGGGCGGAACGCGGTCGCCGAAATGCTATTCTCCACCGCGGGGATGAGCAAATGAAGTCGCACTGGCAGCCGCGCCCCGATAATCAGCCGGGCCAGCGCAATCGCGTGCGCCGCCCCGCCCATGTCCTTCTTCATCAGCCGCATGCCGCTCGACGGCTTGATGTCGAGCCCGCCCGAATCGAAGCACACGCCCTTGCCGATGATCGCGACGCGCGGTGCGCTGTCCTTGCCCCAGTTGAGCTCGATCAACCGCGGCGATCGGTCGCGCGACGCACCATTGCCCACGGCGGCGATCATTGGATAGCCGGTGTCGAGCGCGTCGCCATGCGCCACTTCGACCTTGGCGTCGCTGGCCTTGGCGAGATCGCGGACCGCTGCTTCTAGGTCGGCCGGCCCCATGTCCGACGCCGGGGTGTCGACCATGTCGCGCACCATCGCAGTCGCCTCTGCAAGCCGAACCATAGATTCGATGTCCGCGACTTCTCTGGTCAACAAAACGCGCGCGCCGCTCGGTTCAGCGGGGCTGGATTTGTAGCGATCAAAGCGATGCTGCGACAGCATCCAGCCAAGCGCGGCCAACCCCGGTTCGCCCGCATCGATGCGATATGTGCCCGCCGGGAGCGACTGGCCGAGGCGCGCAAGACACCAGGGCGCAAGATCGCCAGCTTTGTCGACGCAAGTAACCACGTCAAACTCGCCGTCCTTCTTGCCTTGCAGGATGGCAAATTGGAACGCGCTCTTGGCGTCGAACTGGATTGTTTCGAGCATGGTCTGGCGCGCGGGCGACTGTTTCTTGGCCCAGACCGAGAAATTGTCCTTGTCGACGACGTGGATCAGGCGCGCGGGCTCGCCGCGGTCGGGCTGGAGGAGAGCGGTGAAATCGGTCATCGCCCGCCCTTAGCGAAAGCCACGGGCGGGCGACAGCCGCAGTTTACTTAGCCAATTGGCCGCGCACCGCGCCGCCGGGAAATTCGGCATTGTGGACGTTGACGTAATAGTCCGCCGGGCGCTTTAGGATGTCGAGCGCTAACGAGCGCGCGACGGTAACGCAGCCCGAACTCATTCCGCTGGCATTGGGACTGCGGAGCGTGACCTTCACTGGTCCGGCGACGGTCGGCGCGCCTTCATGGATGTGGGCCATGGTGGCAACCGCAATGTTGGCGACACTAACCTTGTAACAGACCTTGTTCTGGCCCGAATTGACGGTGATTGTAGCCGTGCCCCGGCCGTCGGAATCGCCGGGGCCGGGGACTTCGGCCGCGCCGGACAGCGTGGTCTGCAGCTTGCGACCGCCATCGCTGGCGGCGGCGGCACCGGCGATCAGCGCGGCGGACGCGGCAAAGGCCGCGAAATGATTGATGGTCATAACAATTCTCCTGATTACTGGCCCCGCAGCTGAAACGGTTGGGACCATGAGGAGGTTCCGATTTCGGGACGGGATCTAAGTCGTCGCCACGCCGAACAGATCATGCTCATCGCTGTCTTCGATGGTCACGTGGACAATGTCGCCCGGGGTCAGATGGACCGCGTCGCGCAGGTGGACCTGGCCGTCGATTTCGGGGGCGTCGGCCTTTGACCGGCCCGAGGCGCCGTCGCCGTCGACTACGTCGATGATCACATCGAGCGTTCGGCCAACCTTGGCGGCGAGTTTCTCGGCGCTAATCCGCGCGGTCAGCTCCATCAGGCGGGCGTAGCGCTCTTCCTTAAGTTCCTCCGGCACCTGGTCGGGCAGCGCGTTAGCGGCGGCGCCTTCAACCGGCTCGAAGCGGAACGCGCCGACGCGATCGAGCTGGGCCTCCTCGAGCCACTGCATGAGATAGGCGAAATCCTCCTCGGTCTCGCCGGGGAAGCCGACGACGAAGGTCGAGCGGATGGCGATATCCGGGCAGATGGCGCGCCAGCCCTTCAATCGCTCGAGCACCCGCGCCTCATTGGCCGGGCGCTTCATCGAGCGAAGGATCTTGGGGGAGGCGTGCTGGAACGGAATGTCGAGATAGGGGAGGACCAGCCCCTCGGCCATCAGTGGGATGACGCGATCGACGTGGGGGTAGGGGTAGACGTAGTGGAGGCGGACCCAGGCGCCGAGCTTGCCCATTTCGCGGGCAAGATCGGTCATGTGAGCACGGACCGGCTCACCCTTCCACGGCCATTCGGCATGTTTGAGGTCGAGGCCGTAGGCGCTGGTGTCCTGGCTGATAACCAGCAATTCCTTGGTCCCTGCGGCAACCAGTTTCTCGGCTTCGCGAAGGATCGCGTCGGGGCGGCGGCTGACGAGGTCGCCACGGATCGAGGGGATGATGCAGAAGGCGCAGCGATGATTGCAGCCCTCGGAGATCTTCACATAGCTGTAGTGGCGCGGGGTGAGCTTGAGGTCGGCCCCAAGATCGGCCTGCGGGACCAAGTCTAGATACGCGTTGGGGATCGGCGGGGCGGCCAAATGCACCGCGGCGACGACTTCCTCGTATTGCTGCGGCCCGGTGATCGCGAGCACCTTGGGGAAGCGGGCGCGAATGACATCGGCCTCGCGCCCCATGCAACCGGTGACGACGACGCGGCCATTCTCCGCAATCGCCTCGCCGATCGCCTCGAGGCTTTCCTCCTTGGCCGAATCGAGGAAGCCGCAGGTGTTGACCAGCACCACGTCGGCGCCGGCATAGTCGGGCGACATCTGGTAACCGTCGGCGCGCAGCTTGGTCAGGATGCGTTCGCTGTCCACCAGCGCCTTGGGGCAGCCGAGCGAGACCATGCCGACGCGCGGCGGAGTGGGGAGGGTGGTAGCCATGGGAAGCGCGGCCCCTAACTGAATTTCGCGGCAAAAGCGAGGCGCAGCTAGCCAGTGACCGCCCGCGTCGGTAAAGGCGGCGCCGCGCCGGTGCGCGAAGGAGGAACCATGCGTATCGCAATGATCGGCACCGGCTATGTTGGGCTCGTTTCCGGCGCGTGCCTGGCCGACTTCGGTCATCACATCACTTGCATCGACAAGGACCGCGGCAAGATCGACGGGCTGCTCGAGGGGCGGATGCCGATCTGGGAGCCGGGGCTTGAGGATCTGGTCGGATCGAACGTCGGCAAGGCTGACGGTGAAATCCAGCCGGCCG
>JBKJUB010000018.1:0-15703 GCA_046590765.1 Sphingomicrobium sp.
GACCAGCCGCAGCGTGGTTCGCGCAAGAAACTGATCGACCAGGCGCGGCGCAATGCCGAGGAAGCGCTCGAGCGGCGGCTGGCGGAGAGCACCACGCAGGGCAAGTTGCTGCGCGAACTGGCCGAGACCTTCGAGCTTCCCGAACCGCCGCAGCGGATCGAAGTCTACGACAACAGCCACATCATGGGCACCAACGCCACCGGCGCGATGATCGTCGCCGGGCCCGAGGGATTCCGCAAGAACGCCTATCGCAAGTTCAACATCAAAACGGCGCAGACCGACGACGATTTCGCGATGATGAAGGAAGTGATCGAGCGGCGCTTCGCGCGGCTCGGCAAGGAAGATCCCGACCGCAAGGAAGGCGAATGGCCCGATCTGCTGCTGATCGACGGCGGCAAAGGGCAATTGTCGGCGGTGATGGCGATCATGGAGGAGGCAGGGGTCAGCGACGTGCCGGTGGTCGGGGTGGCCAAGGGGCCGCATCATGGTCGCGAGGGGCGTGAAGTGTTCCACTTCCCCGGCGGTCGCGAGATGACGCTGCCGCCCAATGCGCCGTTATTATTCTTCCTCCAGCGACTGCGCGACGAGGCCCATCGCTTCGCCATCGGCACCCACCGGGCGAAGCGCGCCAAGAGCCTGACGACCAGCACGCTCGACGATGTCCCTGGCATCGGCCCTAACCGCAAGCGCGCTTTGCTGATGCACTTCGGCACGGCGCGCGCAGTTAAAGGCGCGGCGCTCGACGATCTGGAGCGCAGCCCAGGGATCAGCAAGGCGATGGCGGGGCAAATCTACGATTATTTTCACCCGCGAGGTTAAGGGTGCGCTTCACTACCCCCGCGATCATCCTCTCGCTGCGCAGCCATGGCGAGCATGGCGCGATTGTGCGGATGATGACCCCCGAGCATGGCATGCAGGCGGCGTATGTTCGCGGCGCGCGGGGCAGGCGGCTTCGGCCGGTGCTGATGGCGGGCAATGAGGTGGAAGCCGAATTATCAGCGCGAACCGAGGGCCAACTCCCGCAAGCGACGGTCGAATTGCTCCATAGCCGCGGGCCGTTGCTCGCCGAGCCGCTACCCGCTGCAGCGATCGACTGGGCGACCGCACTGTCGGCGACTGCGCTGCCGGAAGGCCAGCCCTATCCGCGGCTCTATGAAGCGCTTGACGGTCTGCTCGCAGCGGTCGAGGCGGCGCCCGCAGCAAGCGGGTGGGGGGCGGCCCTGGTGCGCTACGAATTGCTGATGCTCGCGGAGCTTGGCTTCGGACTCGACCTTGATCGCTGTGCGATCAGCGGTGACTACGAGGAATTGAATGCGGTCAGCCCGCGCTCCGGCAGGGCGGTTAGCGCCGCAGAGGCCGAGCCGTATCTCGGCAAATTGCTCCCTTTGCCCAGGTTCGTTCGTGAAGGCGGCACTGCCGGCTGGCCTGACATCATCGACGGCTTGGCGCTGACCGGCCACTTCCTGCTCCGCGATGTGATCAGCGATCGATCGACACCAGTTGCCGAATCGCGGCATCGATTGGTCGAACGCTTGCACCGGGCGGCAGGGCTGGCCTAGCGTCCGCTGATGGCCGAGACCCCCGAATATGATGTGATGGCGATGCTGTTCCCGCATGTCGCCACGACACGGCGGATCAATGTCCGGGTCGCGGTGTCCTATCTCGCCGAGCAAAGCGCGCCAGGGGCAGGGCGCTGGTTCTGGTCATATCATGTGCGGATCGAAAATGACGGCGACCGTGCGGTGCAATTGCTGTCACGGCACTGGATCATCACCGACGGACGCGGCGTGGCCCACGAAGTTCGCGGTGAGGGAATAGTCGGCGAAACGCCCCTGATCCCGAGCGGCGCAAGTTTCGACTATGTCTCGGGCTGTCCACTCGACACGCCCTGCGGCTCGATGCACGGGCGCTATCAAATGGTTGATGAAAGCGGCGCCGCCTTCGACATCGACATCCCGAATTTCGCGTTGCTCAGCCCGGTTTAAGTGGCTTGCCAATGGCTTGCATCGCGAACGACGCAACTTTACTTAATCTGATGGGTTATTTTTAAACCGTTTCGGTGTTACCACCGCAGCGTCGGATCACGGAGGGTGTCATGTCGAAGCGTATTGTAGCCACTAAACTGATCATCGCGACGATGGTCGCCTTGCCCGCCGCCGCGGTCGCCCAGGAATGGGTTCCCGGTACCGAGATCGTCGGTCAGTCGGTCGTGGTCGAAACCAATGGCGTTGCCAACACCGTTTATTTCGATGCTGGTGGCGCAGCGCGCATCGTCAGTCCGTCGGGGCGGGTGGTCAATGCCAGCTGGACTGCCGCCAACCGCAATTTGTGCCTCAATTCGGGGGTCGCTTCGGAATGCTGGCCTTATGCCCAAGCGTTTCAGGCTGGCCAACGCGTGACGTTGACCAGCAGCTGCCAAGCGGTGTCGAACTGGCTTCCCAATGGGGTCAACCAGGCGCCGGTCCAGGCGCAAAATATGGGCGAACGCGGCTAAGCGGTCGCGATTGCAGTGACAAAGAAAAGCCCCGCTTTCGCGGGGCTTTTTTTATGCAATGGTCGATCAATCATCGACCGGCCGTTCGATGTGCAAGGCTAGTTAACGCTCACCGGCGGGTTGTTATCATTGTCGTTATTCTGGCTGGCAATGAGCGCCGCGAGGATCGCAATGCCGGCAAGACCAAGCAAGATCGGCGTGATTCCAAATCCGACCGGAGGCGGGAGCGGCGGCGCTTCTGCAACCGGGAGCGGCGGCGGCGCATCGACAACCGGAAGGACACAGCCGCCGATCGGCGCCTGAGTCGTTGCCGCTGACGTGGCAGCGGCAGTCGTTGCCGACGCACCACATAAAGCGGCCGCAGACGCCTGCGAGCCAAAGATGCTGAGGGCAACCATCGGACTGATCTGAGCGGGAGCAGCAGTCATGCTTGATGCCGCCGCAATCGACGGACTCGCACAAAAAGTCAGTGCCGCGCTGAACGCGATCAATCTACTGGGTACGCCACCGAACATCGTCAGACTCCCTTAACCAAGCGAGAGGGCATAGATGAAATTTATCACCATGTTAATCCCCACTATGGAGGTTAGAACATTCATTGCGCTCGATAGTTTCAGATTTCTTTACAACTTTTCACCAGTCGCGTGACTGAGGGCTTGCGTGCATGCCACCAGCCCGGGATGAGGCGGCTATGAGCATCAAGCCCAAAGCTGTCTCAAGCGGCCACGACAGGCGCTCAGCTATCCCATTAACACGCGGAAAACCAAGGAAAATCCTGCTTTCATCGAATAGCGCTTGGAACCTTGCCAACTTCCGCAAACCGATTATCGAAGCGCTGGTTGCGACCGGTCATGAGGTCGTCGCGGTCGCCCCGGCCGACGGGCACCAGCAAACATTGATCGAAATGGGGGCCTCGTTTCGCCCGATTGCGATGAGCGGAACTGGGACGTCGCCGACCGAAGACGCCCGACTGTTGCTCAATTACCTCAAGGTGATTCGCCGCGAGCGGCCGACGATATTTCTCGGCTTCACCGCCAAGCCCAACATTTATGGCGCATTGGCCGCGCGCCTGCTCGGCGTCCCGGTGATCGCGACCATCAGCGGGCTTGGCTCCGCATTTCTCAAAGGCGGCCTGCTCGGCAAGATTTTAATGCGCCTTTACCGCGTGGCACTGGGCAATGCGCGGACGGTGATGTTCCAGAATCCGAGCGATCGCGCCTTATTCGTCAAACGGGGGATCGTTCGCCCAGAGCAGGCCCGGCTGGTCGCTGGATCGGGCGTCGACCTGGGTCATTTTGCGCCTGCCCCACAACCCGACGATGCCCAGTTCAGCTTTCTGCTCATTGCCCGCCTGCTGCTCGACAAGGGGATCAGCGAATTTGTCGAGGCGGCGCGGGTCGTTCGGGCACGCCATCCGAATTGCCGGTTCCAATTACTCGGGGCTGACGGTGGGGATAATCCAAGCGCGGTGCCCGAAACCGATCTGGCGCGTTGGAAAAGCGAACAGATTGTGGAGTTGCTCGGTGCCAGTGAAGATGTCCGTCCCTTTATCACGGCTGCTCATTGTGTCGTCCTCCCGTCATACCGCGAGGGCTTGCCGCGCAGCTTGCTCGAGGGAGCCGCAATGGCCCGGCCGCTGATCGCCAGCGATGTTCCCGGTTGCCGTGATGTGATCGATGAGGGCCTGACCGGGTTGCTGTGCGACGTTCGCTCGGCGAGCTCGCTGGCGGCGGCGATGGATCGGATGATCGCGATGACACCCACCGACCGCGCGGCGATGGGGTCGGCGGGACGACGCAAGATCGAAGTCGAATTTGACCAGCGGCTGGTTGTCGAAGCCTATCTGGCCGAGATCGAGCGATGAACGGCCTGCTGTCATTCTGGCAAAAAGCGCCGGTGAAATGGGAAACGCCGCCGACCATTCCTCTTGGCCACCGCGTCTACGCGGTGGGCGATGTCCACGGTCACGACGCGCTGCTGGGGGAGCTGCTCGCGACGATCGAAGCGGACATAGCGACGCGCGAAGCGGCCGAGGTGACGATCGTGTTTCTTGGCGACTTGATCGACCGCGGGCCGAGTTCGGCCGAGGTCGTCGAGCGCTTGCGTTGTTACCGACCGCTTGGCATCCGAGTAGAATTCCTGACTGGCAACCATGAAGAAGTGCTGCTGCGCATCCTTGATGGCGACGGCGATCTGATTGCCAACTGGCTACGCTTTGGCGGGGCGCAATGTGCCCGAAGCTACGGGATTCGTCCTTCCAGCCTGGCGAGAATGTCCCCGGACAAAGCGATCGCCGCGCTGCGCTCGGCAATTCCGGCGACGCATCAGGCGTTTGTTGCGAGCTTCGCCGATTCCTTGCGCGCTGGAGATTATTATTTCGTCCACGCTGGAATACGGCCCGGCGTTCCGCTTGGCGAACAAGCCCAGTCCGATCTGCGCTGGATCCGCGGCCCATTCCTCGATCATTCGGTCAGACACGAGGCAATGATCGTCCACGGCCACACCGTGCGGACCGAAGTCGAGGAGACGCCCGGACGGATCGGGATCGACACTGGCGCGTATGTGCATGGAGTGTTGACCGCGATCGGCCTGGAACGCGATCAACGATGGTATCTTCAGGCTTGCCGGCAGTCCTCGGCAAAGCTGTCCGGCGCCCGGTAGCCAGCCGGGCGCTTGGTTGCTAAGTGGCCATTGCAATGATGTTTTTACCCAAATCGGGGAGCGTTTACGTGGCTGTACGGATTGCACGATCAAGGAAACTGGTGATCGCCAGCCTCGCGCTGTCGCTGCTTGCCGGCTGCGCCGAAAAGCGCGGCGGGCCAATCCCTTACGACGTCAAGACATTCGGCGCCCCCGATGCGCCCACCGTGGTTCCGATAGAACAAGGCTATCGCATTGCCCCGCTCGACACGCTGTCGGTCAAGGTATTCAAGATGCCTGATCTTTCGGGTGATTATGAAGTCGATCTGAGCGGGCAAATCGGGTTGCCGTTGATCGGCAGTCTGCGGGCGGTTGATCTGACCACTGCCGAGCTCGATGAACGACTGACCGCCAAACTGGGTGAAAAATATCTTCAAAATCCCGATGTCAGCGTCGGGGTGAAATCCTCCACGCGCCGAAACATCACGGTCGACGGTGCGGTGAATCGGATTGGCGCGGTCTCGGTCAATGGACCGACCACTTTGCTCCAGGCGATCGCCCAGGCAGGCGGGCCGACGACCGATGCCAATCCCCGGCGGGTTGCGGTGTTCCGTCAAATCAATGGTCAGCGGCAGGCGGCGGCGTTCGATCTAACCTCGATCCGGCGCGGTGAATCGCCCGATCCGGCAGTTTATGCCGGCGACATCATCATCGTCGACGGATCGTCGATCAAGGAGCTGCAGAAGAAAATCCTCGGTGGATTGTCCATCATGCAGATTTTCAAACCTTTCTGATCCGAAATTTTTACATGACCGAAGCAATTAAAGGCTAAAGATTCGTGGGCAATGACATCGTCTATCCGGGTGACCGCCAGTCCGTGCCCGAACCGTTCGGTCCGGTGCGCGGCCAAGGTCTTCACCTCGAGGACCGTGATGAGTCCAGCGGTCTCGACCTGCAAACACTAATCCGGATTCTGAACGAGAATCTAAAGCTCATCATCGCGGCTGCGATCGCCGGGCTGATCGGCGGGCTGATCATCACCCTGATGACCCCGAAAATGTATCGCGCCGACGTCACGCTCGAAGTCAATCCGCCCAAGGTCGAGATTTTGAACCAGAAGGATGGCGGCGACGCGCCCACGGCGAGTAGCTGGGACTTCATCTCGACCCAGGTCGGCCTGTTGCGCAGCCGGGCGCTGGCCGAGCGCGTCGCACAAGATCTCAATTTGGCCTCCGATCCGTCGATCGTCGGCACCGGAGGAACCCCCGCAACCCGCCTTCGCGCCGCTGCAGGGATGGTGGCCGGCGGGCTGGCTGCGGAAATGCCTGAAGATGGCCAGTTGATCCGCTACACCTACGTGTCGACCAATCCTGAACTCGCCGCCAAGATTGCCAATGGCATCGCCGACGGGTTCATCAGTTCCAGCCTCCAGCGCCGGTTCGACGCTTCAAACTACGCCCGTACGTTCTTGCTCCAGCAGATTAACAAGACTCGCGGCGAGCTCGAAAAGTCGGAGCGCCAGCTGGTTGCTTATGCCCAGTCGCAAGGCATCATCAACACGGGCTCGGGCGAAGCAGGGTCGACCACTACCGACGCATCGTCGTTGCAAGGCGGATCGCTGATCGCGCTCAACGGGGCGCTGGCCGAGGCGACGGCCAAGCGGGTGATGGCCGAAGGCGCGTATCGCCAGGCCAATCTTTCCGGCGGGTCGATGGAGGTCAGTCAAAGCACGTCCTCCTTGCGCTCGGCAAAGGCGGCGCTGGAAGCAGATTATCAGGACAAATTGACGTTGCTCAAGCCCGACCATCCGGACATGGTCGCACTTCGCTCGCGGATTGGGGAAATCAATCGCCAGATCGGGACCGAGCAGTCGCGCGTCGCGGGCAGCAAGTCGACCAGCCTGCTTGTCGAATATCGTGCAGCGGCGGCGGCCGAGGGGTCGCTTCGATCACAGGTCAACCAATTGCGCGGCTCGGTGCTCGACCTGCGCGGGCGGAGTATCCAATATAATATCCTGCAGCGCGACGTGGATACCAATCGCGGCCTCTATGATGCGTTGTTGCAGCGCTACAAGCAGGTCGGTGTCGCCGCCGGGGTCGGAACTTCACCGGTCTCGGTGGTTGACCGGGCCCAAGTCCCGGGTGGACCCTACAAACCCAATCTCTCGTTCAATCTGATGGCTGGATTCTTGATTGGTTTGGTCAGCGGGCTGGCGATCGCTTTGGCGATGGAGTTCATTCACGATACCATCAAGACGCGCGAAGATGTCCGCTCGAAACTCAAGCTTGCCTGCCTTGGGGTTATTCCCAAACGGGCTGGCGGCGGGACGATTGTCGAAGAGTTGAAGGACGTTAGTTCGGTCGCGACCGAAGCTTATTCGGCGGTGCTTGCGGCGCTTCGATTCAGCACCGAGCAAGGCGCACCTAAAGCCTTGCTGATGACCAGCACCATGGCATCCGAGGGCAAGTCGTCCTCCGCGCTGGCGCTGGCGCAGAATTACGCCCGCCGCGGCGAGCGCGTGCTGCTGATCGACGCCGATTTGCGTCGCCCGGTGTTCAAGGCTCAATCGAACCGCCACGGCCTGACCAAGTTGCTGACCAACGACGAATCTATCCGGTTGCACATTCTCGATACGCAATATGACCGTCTTCACCTGCTGCCGTGCGGGCCGACCCCGCCCAATCCGGCCGACCTGCTATCAACATCGCGGTTCGAAGCCATATTGCGCGAAGCATCGCAGCAATTCGACCGGATCATTGTCGACGGTCCGCCAGTGCTTGGGCTGGCCGATGCGACCTTGCTCGCGACCGTTGTCGGAAGCGTCGCCCTGGTCGTTGAATCGGGCAAGACGCGGACCCGGGCGGCGCGCGAGGCGCTCGATCGGTTGCGGCTCGGCGGTGGCCACATCCTCGGCGTGATCCTGACCAAGTCGACCGGCGAAGTCAGCGCCTACGGTTATCGCCATTATCAATATGGCGCGGTCGAACAGCGATCTGACGAACTGATCCTGATTTCGCACCAGTCGGAAGCCGAATGATCTTGGGGCATCGCTGCCAATGCTAAGCCGGCGGACGTTGATCATTGTGCCCGTTGGCTTGCTGCTCGCTCTGGGTGCAGTTCGGGCGATGGTGTTTCAGTCGCCGATCAACCATCCCCTGCGCGGACTGCAACCGATGTTCAGCGGCCATCCCGATGCCTTGATCAATCAGGCAATGCGCGACATCGGGACGTCGGCAGCCAAGGGCGGAACGATGATGCCGCAATCGGCCCAGCGCGCGATTATCGACGCGGCGCGAAAGGCCCCGCTCGCGCCTGAGCCATTCCTGGTGAGCGGAACCATGGCGCAAATCGCGGGTGACGATCGCCGGGCGGAAGCGCTGTTTGTCGCTGCGCGCTACCGCGATCCGCGCGCCCCGGCGGCGCGCTATTTCCTGGCCGATCGATACCTTCGAACCAACCGCATCGCTGCTGGTCTGAAGGAGATGGCGGTGCTTGTGCGGTTGTCAGAAAAAGCATCACAACCGCTCGGTCCGGCGCTGGCGGCCTATGCCAAGACGCCGGGCGCGATACCCAACCTTCGTCAATTTTTTAGCGCCGCGCCTGGCAATCGCGACCTGACGCTGAGCGTATTGGCGCAGGACCCGGCCAATGCCGATTTGGTGCTTGCGCTCGCGCCGCCATTGCCGATCCATCAGGTGCCGCCGCCCGATTGGCAGGGAATTCTGATCCGCAAGCTGGTGCTGGCAGGCAATTTTACTGCGGCGGAAAGTCTATGGCGCCGGATCAACGGGATTCGCGATCGCGGCTTGGTCTATGATCCGCAATTTCGTGACCAATCGGCAGCGCCACCGTTCAATTGGCAATTCGCATCGGGCAGCGCGGGCGTGGCCGAACCATCGGGCGGTGGCGGGCTCGACGTAATTTATTACGGACGCGAGGAAATGGCCTTTGCAACCCAGCTGCTTCGGCTTGGGCCGGGCACCTACCGGCTCGCGATGCGGGTCGAAGCGCCGGTCAGTGCACGTGGTCTGGTGTGGGCGGTGTCCTGCGCCGTGGGAACGAGCCAGAAACTACTAAACTTGCCGCTCGACAGGGCGGTGAAGGGCGTGATCGCGGCCAATTTCGTGGTTCCGGCGAGCGATTGCGCAGCGCAATATGTCATGCTTCGCGGGCAGCCGGTTGACACCCAGGAAACCGCGCAGGTTACCGTTTCCAACCTCAGTCTCATACCGGCGACCGGCGCATGACCAAAATTCGGCAAGCGGTCGCTCCCGCCTATCTGTTCGCCTGCATTGTGCTCGGCGGAAGCGCGCAGGGCATGCTGACCAACCTTTTTCTCCAGCTGACCGCAATCGCCATTCTGTGCTGGGCATTTCTGGAGCGAACAAAGGCCAAAGACAGCCTGCCCGCGCGGCAGATTGGCTGGATCGCCGGCGCGGCTATCGCGCTGATCGTGTTCCAGCTCATCCCGCTGCCACCTGGCATCTGGAGCAACCTCCCCGGACGGGGCACCGTGATCGACGGCTTCCGCTTGCTTGGCCAGCCTTTACCCTGGTTACCGTTATCGCTTTCGCCGGCCGACACGATCGCCACTGCAATGGCGCTGCTCCCGCCACTCGCGATGCTGGCGCTGATCCTCCGGTTGGGCGCCTACCGCGACGACTGGCTGGTGTTTGCACTGCTCCTTGCGGCGTGCATCTCGGTCGCGTTTGGAATCCGCCAAATCCGCGGCGACGGAAGCGAACATTATTTCTATGCCTATAACAGCTGGGGCACGGCGTCGGGATTGTTCGCCAATGCCAATCACATGGCGACTTTGCTGTTGGTCAGTATCCCGTTCCTCATCGCGCTGACCGCACGGCGATGGCGCAATGAATCGAAGCCCAATGATCGCTTGCTGACCGCGACGGTGGGCGGCGCAGTGGCGATCGCACTGGCGCTCGGGATGGTGATCAATCAATCATTCGCCTTGCTGATCATCGGCGCGCCGGTGATTGGCGCAGCTGCGTTGCAACTCATTCCTGCGGGTCGCGTCCGGCTTGGGCGCCTGGCGGTGATGTTCGGCGCGTTGTTGCTCGCCGGCGCCGCTGCGCTCGCGATCCTTGTCTCGGCCGGGATGAGCGTTTCGAACCAGACATCGGTCAATATTCGCAAGGAAATATGGAGCCATACTGGCGGCGCGATTGCCGACTATGGGATTGTCGGCACAGGAGTTGGCACGTTTCCCAAAATCTATCCGCTGACCGAAGACCCGCAAGTGGTAGAGCGAACCTACACCAATCACGCGCATAACGATTATATGGAAATTGCGCTCGAGGCGGGCATTCCCGGGATCATCCTGATGCTGGCGTTCCTCATCTGGTGGGGACGCCGCGCCTTCGCTATCTGGCGCTCGCCCGACGCGGCGGAGATGGCGCGCGCAGCCTGCATCGCTTCAGCTGCGATCCTGCTCCATTCATTGGTCGATTACCCGCTGCGAACCGCCGCTATCGCGACCTCCATGGCGATGGCGGTCGCGCTAATGGCCGATCCGGTCAAACGACGGCTCCAGCCGCGGGTCGCGGATCTTCGCCCAGACCGGCACCTGACGCTTTAGATATTCACGCCACGCAACTCCCGGGCTTCATTGTCGTTGAGGCAAGGAAAACGGATTGAGGAGTTAAGCAGTGGCGTCGATTGTGAAGAATATGTTGCTTGCCGGACTAATGGTTGGAGGCGCTGCGGTTGCGGTCGCGCAACAGCCAGCACCGACCATCAATGCGGCAACGCCCGCGAAGCCGTTTGCTGCTCCGGGGACGAAAGGCTCGCCGATCAATGGCGAGACATTTCATGCTCAGGTGCTGCTCGATCTTGCCGGTTTCCCGGCCGGTGTGATCGACGGCAAGACGGGCATGAGTTTCGGCCAGGCGATCAGGGGTTTCCAGAGTGCCAAGGGCCTTCAGGTCAACGGCAAGCTAGACGGTCCGACCCGCAACGCGTTGCTGGCGCAGAATCGCCGCTCAACCGTGATGGTCAAGTTAGCCGCCGATCAGGTCGCTGGGCCATTCATCAATCCGATCCCCAAGGACACGGGCGAAAAGGCTAAGCTTCCCGGCCTTTATTATCGCAATATGCTCGAAAAACTGGCGGAGGCCTATCACACCACGCCCGAGACGCTGATCGCGCTTAACGGGCCGGAAGCGAAGATTGGCGCGGGTCAGACTTTGCTCCTGCCAAATATTGCGCCGACTGCCCGCAATTACGGAAATTCAGCCAAGGGCGACGTTGTCGCTCTGATGAACTTGCTCAACGTCAGTGCTGGCGATATCGCCGGGACTTCGATTGTCGTCGACAAGTCGGAAGGCGTGCTCAAGGTGATGGGCGAGGGGGACAAGATCGTCGCTCAATTCCCGGTGACGATGGGCTCGGGTCACGATCCGCTGCCGCTCGGTAATTGGAAGGTCCCGACCTATGCCTTCCTGCCGCCATTCCATTACCAACCCGACCTGTTCTGGGATGCCAAGGACAAGAGCGAAGACGACAAGATGCTAAAGCCCGGGCCGAATGGCCCGGTTGGAGTCGCCTGGCTCGATCTAACCAAGGAGCATTACGGGATTCACGGAACACCGTCGCCAGAGACTATCGGTCGCGCGGAGAGTCACGGCTGCATCCGGATGACAAATTGGGACGTGCTTCGGCTAAGCCAGATGCTAAAGCCGGGGTTCAAGGCCATTTTCCAGGCCTGACGACGGAGGGGCCATGATCCGGACAGTTGCGAGCAATATCGTCACCGCGGTGCTGGTCAGCGCCTTCTGGATCCTTGCCTATAATATGACCGGCAAGGGTGGCGGCGACGTCACGGTTGCAGGCGACCAGCAAGTCGTCCGAACCGGCAAGAATGGCCAGGTGACGGTCGCTGAAGGCGTGGTCGTCGGCCCCAGCGGGCTCGCCATCCCGGTTGCGGGGGTCAAGCCAGGCCAGCTGGTCGACACCTTTACCCAGGCCCGAGCGGGCGGCGCGCGGGTCCATGACGCGATCGACATCATGGCGCCCGAGATGACTCCGGTTTACGCCGCTGCGCCAGGAGCGGTCGAAAAGCTTTTTTATTCAAACGGCGGCGGCGGAATCTCGGCCTATGTCCGCTCCGACGACAGGCGCTGGACTTATTATTACGCGCACCTCAATTCCTATGCGCAGGGCCTGGCAGAGGGACAGCGCGTCGCCCGCGGCGCGCCGATCGGCTTTGTCGGTCACACTGGCAATGCCTCGGCCGACGGCCCGCATCTCCATTTCGCGATCAATTCAATGCAGCCAGGCGAGAAGTGGTACAATGGGACGCCGATCAATCCCTACCCTTTGCTTGCCGGAAAGCCCGCGAGCCGCTAGGGCGCCCGCCTGATCCGGCGCCCCGCAGGCGACACCGGCCAACCGCTATTTCTCACCACTCGCCCGCTCTTTCTCACATCCATAGGTTTCCCCATGAAGATCAACGCCGTCACCATTCGCCCCGGCAATATCATCGAATATGAAGGCGGCATCTGGCGAGCGGTGAAGATCCAGCACACCCAGCCGGGCAAAGGCGGGGCCTATATGCAGGTCGAGATGAAGAACCTGATCGACGGCCGCAAGAACAATGTCCGCTTCCGCTCGGCAGAGACGGTCGAGCGGGTCCGGCTCGACACCAAGGATTTCCAGTTCTTGTTCGCCGATGGCGAGATGCTGACCTTCATGGACAAGGACAATTACGAGCAGATCAGTCTGGCTCGCGATATCCTCGGTGATGCCGCCGCGTTCCTCCAGGACGGCATGGACGTGGTCATGGAGCTATATGACGAGCGTCCGATTTCGGTCCAATTGCCCGACACGATCGAGGCAATGATCGTCGAGGCCGATGCCGTGGTGAAGGGGCAGACCGCTTCGTCCAGCTTCAAGCCGGCGATCCTCGACAATGGCGTCCGCGTCATGGTCCCGCCGCATATCGGCGCCGGCACCCGCATCGTGGTCGACGTTTATGAGCAAACCTATGTGAAGCGGGCCGACTGATGGTCTCGCATTCCGGCCTGATCACCGTCATGACCCGCGCGGTGCGCAAGGCCGCGCCGCGGCTGCGCCGTGACTTCGGCGAAGTCGAGCAATTGCAGGTCTCCAAAAAAGGACCCGCCGATTTCGTTTCGATGGCCGACAAGCGCGCCGAGACGACGCTGATCGAGGAGCTCAGGAACGCGCGCCCGGATTGGGCGGTCCTGAGCGAGGAAGCCGGCGAGATTGAGGGCGACCCGACCAAGCCGCGCTGGGTAATCGACCCGCTCGACGGGACCAGCAACTTCCTCCACGGCATCCCCCACTTCGCAATCTCGATCGCGGTCGAGGATCGCAAGCCCAACGGATCCACCGAGATCAGCCACGGCCTGGTTTACCAGCCGCTGACCGACGAAAGCTTCTGGGCCGAAAAGGGCAGGGGCGCCTGGCTCCATGATCGCCGCCTGCGTGTATCGGGGCGCAAATATCTCGACGAAGCCCTGATCGGCACCGGCCTGCCGCATGCCGGGCGCGGCGACGTGTCGAGCTGGAGCAAGATTTACGGCGCGATCGGCCCCGAAGTGTCGGGCATCCGCCGCAATGGCGCGGCGAGCCTCGATCTCGCTTGGGTCGCGGCCGGTCGGTTCGACGGCTTCTGGGAAGATGATCTCGACATCTGGGACTCGGCGGCGGGCCTATTGCTGGTCAAGGAAGCCGGCGGGTTCGTCAGCGATTATCGCGGCCAGGACAAGATGTTCGATCGCCGCGAATATCTCGCTGCCAATGGCGAGCTCCACTCCAAGCTCCACAAGCTGCTCGCGGGCGCGCTCCGCTAACAATTTCCGAACGCTTTTCGCTGCTCGACGCCTTGCCCACGCGGGTGCGGCGTCCTAGAGAGCCGCAACGTTTCAACCCCCTGGAGTCCTCGCCTTGGCAAGCGTTGCCGCCGGATACCTGCCGATCCTGTTGTTCCTGGCCATCGCGCTTGGCCTGTCGGCGGCGTTTGTGGTGTTGCCGATGCTCGTCAGTCGCCTCACCGGCGCGCATAACCCAACCGCCGAAAAGCTCAGCGAATATGAATGCGGCTTCCCCGCGTTCGAGGACAGCCGAAGCCAGTTCGACGTCCGCTTTTACCTGGTCGCAATCCTGTTCATCGTGTTCGACCTCGAAGCCGCTTTCCTGTTTCCATGGGCGGTATCATTGAAGCAAACCGGCTGGATCGGCTGGGGTGCGATGATGATCTTCCTCGCCGAGCTTGCGCTTGGCCTGGCCTACGCGTGGAAGAAGGGAGCGCTCGAATGGGAGTGATGCTCGATCCCGCCGCCAATCCGCGACTGACAGAGGAGGAACTGGCGCGCAATGCCGGGCTGGTCCCGGGTAGCGCCGAGGAGGCCAAATTCCTCGCCATGCGCAAGGAGCTTGACGAGAAGGGTTTCCTCGTCGCCAGCGTCGAGGATCTGGTTCACTGGGCGCGCACCGGTTCCTTGTGGTGGATGACCTTCGGCCTTGCCTGCTGCGCGGTCGAGATGATCCACGCCAACATGCCGCGCTACGATCTGGAACGCTTCGGTGCCCCGCCGCGCGCCTCGCCGCGCCAGTCGGACGTGATGATCGTCGCCGGAACCCTGTGCAACAAGATGGCACCGGCCCTACGCAAGGTCTATGATCAGATGGCCGAACCCAAATGGGTCATCTCGATGGGCAGCTGCGCCAACGGCGGCGGCTATTATCACTATAGCTACAGCGTCGTTCGCGGTTGCGACCGGATCGTGCCCGTGGACATTTACGTCCCCGGCTGCCCGCCGACCGCCGAAGCGTTGATCTACGGTATCCTCCAGCTGCAGCGGAAAATCCGTCGCGACGGGACGATCACTCGGTGACCGCGCACCTTCCCCGGATAAAAGAGCGGGCGGGATTTGCCGACGCCTTCGCCAAGGCGCTCGGGCCAAGCCTGCTCGGCACCAAGGATCATGTCGGCGAGACCAGCTACACCGTCGCTCGTGATGCGATCGTGGAAGTGTGCCGCATCGCTCGCGACCAATTCGGCTATCAGCAGTTGATGGAAATCGCCGGCGCTGATTATCCCGAGCGGCCCGAGCGGTTCGAGGTCAATTACCATCTGCTGTCGATCACCGAGAACCACCGCATTCGCCTCAAGCTGACCACCGACGAAGCTACTGCGGTGCCCAGCGTGACCTCGCTGTGGCCGGTCGCGGGCTGGCTCGAGCGCGAGGTGTTCGACCTGTACGGCGTGGCGTTTGCGGGCAACCCCGACCTGCGCCGGATTCTCACCGATTACGGCTTCGAGGGCCATCCATTGCGCAAGGATTTCCCGCAGACCGGCTATGTCGAATTGCGTTATTCCGAGGCCGAGAAGCGCGTCGTGTATGAGCCGGTGCGGCTGCCGCAGGATTTCCGCAGCTTCGACTTCATGATGCCTTGGGAAGGCCCTGAATATCGCCTGCCCGGGGACGAGAAAGCCGAAGGCCAAACCCCCGCCGCGCCGTCGCCAGCACCAGCCCCGGGCGGCCCGACCAAGGTCGTCGCCACCCCGCCGCCGCCGACACCCAA
>JBKJUB010000036.1:0-5516 GCA_046590765.1 Sphingomicrobium sp.
TCGCAACGTGGCGATTATCGCCCACGTCGATCATGGCAAGACCACGCTCGTCGATCAGCTCTTCCGCCAGTCGGGCACCTTCCGCGACAATCAGCGGATCGAAGAACGGGCGATGGACTCGAACGATCTCGAAAAAGAGCGCGGAATCACGATTCTCGCCAAATGCACCTCGGTCGAATGGCCCGACGCCAGCGGCACCGTGACACACATCAATATCGTCGATACACCCGGCCACGCCGATTTCGGCGGTGAGGTCGAGCGTATCCTGTCGATGGTCGACGGCGTGATCCTGCTGGTCGACGCCGCGGAAGGCCCGATGCCGCAGACCAAGTTCGTCACCGGCAAGGCGCTTGGCCTGGGCCTCAAGCCGATCGTCGTGGTCAACAAGATCGACCGCCCCGATGCGCGCGCCGCCGAAGTGCTCGACGAAGTGTTCGAACTGTTCCTGACGCTCGAAGCCAATGACGAGCAGCTCGATTTTCCGGTGCTCTACGCCTCGGGCCGCAACGGCTATGCCGGACTCACCGACGATGTCCGCGAGGGCAATCTCAACCCATTGTTCGAAACTATCGTCAGCCACGTCCCCCCGCCCTCGGCCGATCCCGACGGGCCGTTCAAATTCCTCGTCACTCTGCTCGATCGTGACAATTTCCTTGGCCGCATCCTGACCGGCCTGGTGTTCTCGGGGTCGATCAAGACCAACGCGCCGATCCACGCGCTCAGCCCCGACGGCAAGATCGTCGAGACCGGCCGCGCGTCGAAGATCATGGCCTTCCGCGGACTCGAGCGGACCCCGGTCGACGAAGCCAAAGCGGGCGACATCATCTCGATCGCCGGGCTGACCACCGCCACCGTCGCCGACACCATCGCCGACCCGACGGTGACCGAACCGCTCCATGCCCAGCCGATCGATCCGCCGACGCTGTCGATGCGCTTTGCGGTTAACGATTCGCCGATGGCGGGGCGCGACGGCAAGAAGGTCACCAGCCGGATGATCCGCGACCGCCTGTTCCGTGAAGCCGAGAGCAATGTCGCGATCAAGGTCACCGAAAGCAGCGACAAGGACAGCTTCGAAGTCGCCGGCCGCGGCGAATTGCAGCTTGGCGTGCTGATCGAAATGATGCGCCGCGAAGGCTTCGAGCTCGGCATCAGCCGCCCGCGTGTGCTCTTCCGCGAGGACGATAGCGGCTCGAAAACCGAACCCTATGAAACTGTCGTGATCGACGTCGACGACGAATATTCGGGCACCGTGATCGACAAGATGGCGCTGCGCAAAGCCGAGATGACCGACATGCGCCCGTCGGGCGGCGGCAAGACCCGGATCACCTTTTCCGCCCCGTCGCGCGGTCTGATCGGCTATCACGGCGAATTCCTGTCCGACACGCGCGGCACCGGCATCATGAACCGCCTGTATGAGAAATATGGTCCTCACAAGGGCAAGATCGAAGGCCGCAAGAATGGCGTCCTGATCTCCAACGGCGCGGGCGAGGCGAACAATTACGCGCTTGGCCCGCTCGAGGAGCGCGGCATCCTGTTCGTCGCGCATCAGGAGGCGCTGTACGAGGGCATGATCGTCGGCGAGAATGCCAAGACCGATGACCTCGAAGTCAATCCGATGAAGGCCAAGGCGCTGACCAACTTCCGCGTCAGCGGCAAGGAAGATACCATCCGCTTGACCCCGCCGAGGCGGATGACGCTCGAGCAAGCGATCGCCTATATCGACGATGACGAACTGGTCGAAGTCACGCCGTTGTCGATCCGGCTGCGCAAACGTCACCTCGACCCGCACGAGCGCAAGAGGGCGTCCCGGGCGAAAGTCGCGGCTTAGCGGTCGTTTGACGCTTAATCCTTAGCTGAACGAAAATTCAGTTTTTCCAATAAGTTGCGCCGCCCAACCCATAGGCGGCTCGACTCAACGCCTATTGGTTGCGGGTCGCTGCGCTTGCTTTATGTGCAGGTGCAGCAATTTTAACAGCGAGTGGGTCCGAAGCGCGCCAGATTGGCCCGCCAGACCCCCGTGCAAGACGGCCAGACCGACCCCCGCAGCTTATGCGACCTGAAATTCGGTTGCGGGACTTCGGCTGGCCGCCCTTTGGGACCGATCATTGTTCAAATATTTCAACCGTCGCGGCGTGGCCGCGGCGACCTTCATGTTATTCTCCCTCGTTGGCGGCTCGAGCCAGGCGTTTGGCCAGAGCGGCCCGGCGCTTCCCGCCGTCCAGACCCTGGTCGCCAGCCAATCGGTGGCGAGCCTGGTGCGGACACTCACTCCGGCCCCGGTGGTTGCGGCGATCAAGCCGAGCCTCGGTCAACTGGTCACTCAATATAGCGCTGGCGCCGACCTTGACGAGCAGCAGAAGTGCCTTGCCACTGCGGTCTATTTCGAAAGCAATGGCGAGCCTTTGGAAGGCCAGCTGGCGGTGGCCCGCGTGGTCATGAACCGGGCCGGCTCGGGCCAATATCCCGCTAGTTACTGCGGCGTGGTCAAGCAAAAGGCGCAGTTCAGTTTTGTTCGCGCCGGTCGTTTTCCGCACATCGACCCGGCGTGCGCCGCGTGGCGCAAGGCCCAGGCGATCGCCCGCATCGCCATTGCCAATGCCAGTCAGAGCCTGACCACCGACGTGCTGTGGTATCACGCCGATTATGTCGCCCCCAAGTGGCGCAACAACCTTCGTCGTGCGGAAAAGATTGGCGCGCACATCTTTTATCGCGCCTAAAGCTTCGGCTCACCGCGCATAAGATTCGCCTCGTCGTTAATCGCTTAAGCTTGGGATTCGCAATCCACCGTTGATGGCCGAGCATCCCTTTCTAGCGATTGGATTTTTCCTGACGGCCGGGGAGGCGAGGCGGTGCTTAAGATCCTGATTGTTGAAGACGACGCGCAGTTGGCGACGACGCTCAAATATCTGGTCGAGGATAATCCGCGCTATCGCGTGGTCGCGCGGGCCGACGATCTCGACGGCGCGGTGGCTGCGGCCGAAGCGTTCGATCCTGATCTCGCCTTGGTCGACCTCCAGCTGGCGCGCGGCTCGACCGGTTTCTCGGTCGCGGTGCGGCTCGGCGATTATGAAATTCCATGCCTGTTCGTCACTGGCAAGGCACCGGCCTTCCCGATGCCCGACCTCGCGCTCGGCTGCCTGCTCAAGCCCTTCACCGCTGAAGATGTGCATCGCACGCTGGCGATGGCCGAGGATGTGATGCGCGGCCGTGAGACGCTGCGCCCCAAGCTGCCGCCCAACCTGCTGATCTACGACGGCATGGGGATCGAGGAAGACGACAGCCAGCCCGGTTTTATCCCGTCGCGTCGGTCGTTGAAGACCCGGCTCGAGCATTGGATCGCGGGAACGCAGGCCTAGGCTTGGTATTTCGTCCGCAGCCCCGCTAGGGTCGCCTGCGATGGCCGGTCAGTCCCCCAAGCAACCCCCCAGTTTCACGCGCCTGATGCGCAGCGATTCGGGACTCCAAGTGCGCCCGCTCGGTGGCCGGTCGAGCATTGCCGATGCTTATCACGCCATGCTCCGCGCCTCATGGCCGGGGCTGTTTGCCTATTTCGCGGCGGCGTTCGTTGCGTTCAACCTGTTGTTCGCATTGCTGTTCACGCTCGATCCGGGCGGAGTTTACTGGGGCGATCGCCCGATCGACGGCCCGTCCTTCTGGCGCGCCTTTGTCCTCAGCGTCGATACGATGGCCACCGTTGGCTATGGCAACATGTATCCGACCTCGCTCTATGCCAACATTGTCGCGACAATCGAAATTGCGCTCGGGATCCTGTTCGTTGCTTTGGTTACCGGCATCGCCTTTGCGCGCTTTTCGCGACCGACCGCTCGAATCCTGTTCAGCAAGGTGGCGGTGATCTTCCCGCTCGACGGCGTGCAGACGTTGATGCTGCGATGCGCCAACGAACGCCACAACCTCATCTTTGAGGCCAATGCGACGATGTCCTTGGTGACCGACGAAATCACCGAGACCGGGCCGATGCGGCGATTCCACGATCTCAACCTGGTGCGATCGAAAAATCCGGTGTTCGCGCTGACTTGGACGATCATGCACCGGATCGACGACGACAGTCCGCTCAAGAGCTGGATTGCCGACCATTGTGCCTCGCCGGGAAGCGATTTGGTCGTCGTCGTCTCGGGCACCGACGATCGCACCGGGCAGACGATGTACGGCCGCTGGAGCTATGCCGCCGACGATTTGCGCTGGAATGCGCGCTTCCTCGATATCCTGGGCCAGGAGGAGGGCGTCCGAACCATCGATTATCGCCGCTTCCACGACGTCGAGGCGCACGCGCCGGACAAGCAAGGCTGAAGGCTGGATGCCCGACGAGGATTCGAACCTCGATTAACGGAGTCAGAGTCCGTTGTCTTACCATTAGACGATCGGGCAGAGCAGCGCGCCAAGTAGGAAGCGCGCCCTCTTCTGTCAACGTTATCGGCCAATCTGGGCCCGTGGTTGCGCCAACCGCCTAATTTCCGTTAAACAGGTGCCAAGTCAGCCGCGGGCTATGCGCCCTCGGCCAAGGATAAAAGGCGTTTGGACATGGCGGATCGTGACGCCACCACGCCGCCGCCTGCCTTTGATGGCGGGTCGGCGGCCCCGGCCAAGCCGCCGTTATGGCGGAAGGTGCAGCGCCATACCTATGGTGCGGTTGATCTTGGCACCAACAATTGCCGCTTATTGATCGCTCGCCCGACCGAGGACGGCTTCACCATCATTGACGCTTTCTCGCGCATCGTCCGCTTGGGCGAGGGGCTGGGTGCGTCGGGCAAGCTTTCGCAGGAGGCAATGGATCGCTCAGTGTCAGCGCTCGCGGTTTGCGCCGACAAGCTTCGCCGCCGCCATGTCTCGATCGCCCGGTCGGTCGCGACCGAGGCTTGCCGCCGCGCGGTCAACGGCCGCGAGTTCATCGAGCGGGTCCGAACTGAAACGGGGATCGCGCTGGAGATTATCCCCCCGCAGGAGGAAGCGCGGCTGGCGGTGCTTGGTTGCCACAAGTTGCTCGAGCCCGGCGACGGTCCGGCACTGATCTTCGACATTGGCGGCGGATCGACCGAATTGGTGCTGGTCGAGCCAGGCGATGAGAGCCCGCGGATCGTCGCCTGGTGGTCGGCGCCGTGGGGGGTGGTGTCGCTGACCGAAAGCGAGGGCCGCGCCGCGATCGACGGTGATGACCGGCTGGCGGCCTACGCACGGATGAAGGCGCGGGCAACCGACAGTTTCTCGCGCTTTGCCGAAATGCTGCCCAGCGATCAGCCGGGGATCCGCCTGCTCGGGACCAGCGGGACGGTGACGACGCTCGCTTCGGTCCATCTCGCGCTGCCGAGTTACGACCGCCGCGCGGTCGACGGGCTGCACGTGCCGATTGGCGACATGCGGCGGATCTCGACGATGATCGCCGAACTCGACTTTGGCGGACGGTCGAATCTGCCGTGCATCGGTGCCGAACGAGCTGACCTGGTGGTCGCGGGCTGCGCGATCTTGGAGGCGATTATCGACATCTGGCCGGCGGAGAATCT
>JBKJUB010000045.1:0-20028 GCA_046590765.1 Sphingomicrobium sp.
CGGAAATGGAGTTGGACGGCCTTTATGCAAATCATCGTTCGCGACAATAATGTCGACCAGGCGCTGCGGGCGCTCAAGAAAAAGCTGCAGCGCGAAGGCGTCTATCGCGAGATGAAACTGCGCCGTCATTACGAAAAGCCGTCGGAAAAGCGCGCTCGCGAACGCGCCGCCGCGATCCGCCGTGCCCGCAAGCTCGAGCGCAAGCGCGTCGAGCGCGAAGGCGCCCGCTAAGTCCCTTTTCCTCCACGGTTTGGGGATTCAACATGTCGGCCACCCAGGTCCCGTTACGCCCGTTGAAGCGCGGTTCGATGTTCAAGCTGTGGCTTGGCATTGCGCTGCTGATAGCGGCTGCAGTGATGCTGGCGTGGATCGGCGCCGGGAGCATGCGCGGCGAGACAACCGTCACCGGGGTCGAGATCCGCACGCTGCAGGCCGGCAAGGGCGATCCAATCAAGGCGACTGACGGCGCGATCCTCGAATATGAAGGTCGTCTGATGGACGGCACCGTGTTCGATTCGACCAAGGGCCGAGGCCCTGCCGGGATGATCCCCGGCCAGGTCATCCCCGGCTTTGGCGAAGCGCTGCAGAAAATGCAGGAAGGCGGATCGTACAAAATTCGCATCCCCGCTGCTTTGGCTTATGGCGCGGCTGGCGCTGGCGACGGCAAGATCCCGCCCAACAGCGACATTGAGTTCGACGTCACGGTCAAGCAGATCGTCCGCAATGCCGCGATGATGATGCCGCCCCCGGGTGCAGCGCCGGAGGGCGAGGCACCGCAACAGGCAGGCCCGCCGACGGGGCAGCCGAACCTCTAGGCCTTATCCGCCTTGCGCTTGGAGAATTCCTCGAGCGCGACCTTGGCCGACGCGACGATCGGGTCGGCCAGCAACAATCCCAAGATCCCGAACAGCGCCCCGAAGATCAGTTGCGCCGCGAGCACCACCGCGGGGGCGAGGTTCACCGTCCGCCGCGCGATGTACGGCACGACCAGATAGCCATCTACATTCTGGACGAAGAAATAAACGAACACCGCCCACAGGCCGGTCCCCGTCCCGGCCGAGAAACCGACCGCGACCATCAGCAGGCCCGATACGATCGCGCCAATGTTGGGCAGGAAGGCGAGCAGGCCGGTGATCAGTCCGAGCAAGGCGGCCATCGGTACCCCACCGGCCCACAGCATCAGGAAAGTGAACACGCCCTCGAACGCCATCCCGACCACGCGGCCGAACATCAGCCGACGGAGCGTAAATCCGACGCGGTTGCTCAGCTCATAGAAATGCGCGCGATTCTTGACCGGTAGCATCCACGCGATCCCGCGATCGTAGAGATGCGGTTCGACCGCGATGAAGATGCCGATCACCAGAATCATGATCATCGAAGTCACTGCGCCAAGCGCCGATCCGACCGCGCTGGTCAGCCGCCCGACCCCGCCCATTACCTGGGTCGACAGATCGACCGGCCCGCCCTTGGGCAACAGTCCGAGATTTTCGGCGATGGCGAGCAAATGATTGGCCTGCGCGGTAACCACGACGCGCAATGCCTCGGCCTGGGTGGCGAGCGTCGTCCCAGCATAATAAAAGGTCCAGGCGACAAACCCGAACCCGGCCAGCGCGACGATTGCCAGCCGCAGCCCGCGGCGGATCGGCAGCACCCGCCCGAGCAGGCGCGCGCCGCCATCGAGGATCACGGAGAACACCAACCCGCCGATGATCAGCATCAGCGGCTGGGCGAGAACGACAATGCCGACGATCAGCAGCGCCATGCCGAGCCAGATGGCAGCGCGCTTGGCCTCGGCGACCATCCGTGCGTCATGGAATTCGGTCGGGCCCGGCTCCTCGACGTGGGCCGCGACCCTGGCGGCCGACTTGCGCGGAGCCCTGGTGGTCAATTCTTGGTCGCTGGAACTTGCGCGTGGATGGCGCGCAGCGAGGTTCCGGCGCGGCCCGATCGGAACGCGCTGAACCAGCTTGCCGGATTGGTCAGGCTAGTCGTGCCATCGAGCGAGAAGGTGATGAATTCAGCGCGGCCGCCGATATTCTCGAACGGCACCGGTCCGCCGAGCCCGAGCGATTCGAGCGCCACGCGGCTGTCCGCCGAGCGGTCGCGATTGTCGCCCATCAGGAACAGATGGTCGGCCGGGACCTTGGTCGGGGGATAATTATCACCCTCGCTCTGACCCAGTTCGACGGTATAGAACACCACCCCATTGGGCAGCGTCTCGCGGACCAGGGGAAGTTCGCACATCGCCCCGCTCTTCGTCGCGACGATATGCTCCATCAGCGCATAATCGCGGTGCATGGCGTCGGCGTCGTTGCCGCACGGCATGTTGGCGTCGATCGGGACGATCGCTGGGCGGCGCGCTTCGGATTTGACCGGACTGCCGTTGATGAACAGCCGCCCGCCGCGCACCTCGATCGTGTCGCCGGGAAGCCCGATGACGCGCTTGATATAATCCTCGTTCGACCCCGGCGGGGTGACGATCACGACATCGCCGCGCTCGGGCAGATTGCCAAGCACGCGGCCTTGGCGGAACGGCAAAGTAATCCCCCACGGCTCGCCGGTGCCGAGGAACAGGCTGCGGAAGATCGCTGCCGGGTTGGGAATGGTCGGCGAGACATACGACCAGCCGAACGGATACTTGCTGACCACCAGCCGGTCGCCCTTCAATAGCCCCGGCATCATCGATTCCGACGGGATATAGAATGGTTTGGCGATGAAGCTGTGGAACGCGAGCACCGCCAGCAGCACCCACAGCAGCCCCTTGATCTCGCGCCACAAGGCCGAGCCTCTGGACTCGCTCACGACAACCGGTTCGGGCGCGGTGACCACAGGCTCGGGTGCATTGTCGCCTGCGGGGATGATCTCGGTCTCGCTCAACTTAAGGCTCCACTTTTACTGCTTCGATGACCACGAATGCCTGCGCCCAGGGGTGATCGTCGGTCATCGTCAAATGCACCGCGAGCACGTGGCCCGCCGGGGTCAAAGCGTCAAGCCGCGCCTTGGCGCCGCCGGTCAGCACCAAAGCGGGCGCTCCTGAGGGCGCGTTGGCGACCCCGATATCCTTCATATAAACCCCGCGCTTGAAGCCGGTGCCGACCGCCTTGGAGAATGCCTCCTTGGCGGCGAAGCGCTTGGCGAGGGTTCCCGCCGCAGTAAACGGGCGTCGCGCGGCCTTGGCGCGCTCGACGTCGGTGAAGACGCGATTGAGGAACCGGTCGCCGAAGCGCGCGACGGACTTCTCGATCCGGTCGATGTTGCACAGGTCGCTGCCAAGGCCGACGATCAACGCGCCGCATCCATCAGCGCGCGCATCCGCGTCACGCTGGCCTTAAGCCCGGTGAAGATCGCCTCGCCGATCAGGAAATGCCCGATATTGAGCTCGGCCAGCTGGGGGATGGCGGCGATGGGTATGACATTGTCGAACGTCAGGCCGTGCCCGGCGTGCGGCTCGACCCCGTTTTTGGCGGCAAGCCCGGCCATGTCGGCAATGCGTTTCAGTTCGGCCACCGCTTCCTCGCCCGTGACATGGGCAAAGCGCCCGGTGTGAAATTCGACCACCGGCGCGCCGAGCCGCAAGGCCGCGTCGACCTGCTGCTCGCTGGGTTCGATGAACAGGC
Organism: Sphingomicrobium sp.; assembly: GCA_046590765.1. Taxonomy (GTDB): domain Bacteria; phylum Pseudomonadota; class Alphaproteobacteria; order Sphingomonadales; family Sphingomonadaceae; genus Sphingomicrobium. The sequence continues at coordinate 3,618 of JBKJUB010000045.1, forward strand.
TGGTGCGGATCCCCGCCGACTGCAGCCGGTCAACGAACGGGCGCAGCTTCTCATACTGCCCGGCAGCATCAAGCCCGCCCTCGGTGGTCCGTTCCTCGCGCCGTTCGGGGACGATGCACGCCGCGTGCGGCCGATGCGCCAGCGCGATCGCCAGCATCTCCTCGGTCGCCGCCATTTCCAGGTTGAGGGGCAGGTCGATTTCCATCAGCCGGTCGATATCGCTGTCGGTGATGTGCCGCCGATCCTCGCGCAGATGCGCCGTAATCCCGTCCGCCCCCGCCGCCGCAGCAGTCCGCGCCGCCCGCAGCGGATCGGGATGCATCCCCCCGCGCGCATTCCGGATCGTCGCCACATGATCGATGTTGACGCCAAGGCGTAAGGGGCTGGTCAAGCGGCGCGGCTCCCCGGCTTAATCGCTTCGATCCTGGCCAGTTCGGGCGGCAGATCCTCCGCTGAATAGGTCGGGATGTCGATCCGGATCAGCGACGTATACGGCACGCCAAGGTCAACCGATCCACCCGTGCGATCGACCAGCGAGGCGGCGGCGATGACCTTTGCCCCGGTTTCCTCGATCGTCCGCATTGCTTCCCTCGACGACAGGCCGGTGGTGATGACATCCTCGACCAGCAGCACCCGCGTGCCGGGGTCGAGTTCAAACCCGCGGCGCAGGTGAAACACGCCATCGGGCCGTTCGACGAACATCGCCGGCTTGCCCAAAGCGCGGCCCATTTCGTGGCCGATGATCACCCCGCCCATCGCCGGGGAGACCACCGCGTCGATCGATTGGCGCAAATCGTCCGGCAATTTGGCGGCGAGCGCGCGCGCCAGTTTTTCCGCCCGAACCGGGTCCATCAGCACCCGCGCGCATTGTAAAAACCGCGGACTGCGCAACCCCGACGAAAGGATGAAATGCCCCTCAAGCAGCGCCTTTGCGCTACGGAATTCGGCCAATATCTCGTCGTCGGTCATGCCCGGTTCCTGCGCCTGTGTGGCCCGTCAAATAAGCGCCCGAATACAATCCATCAACCGCCCTTGAGAGGAGAGCAACCCGCGCCTATAAGGCCGCCGATTCCACGGCCCTGCCAATCATGGCGGACCGGTCCAGCAACCCATAGTTCGGGGCCAGAATGAAACTCATCGGTTGGGCACTTGCCCTGTTAGTCGCGGTCATGACTCCAGCAGCGGCGGCCGCGCCGCAAGTCACTGCAGCGCCTGCCGCAACGGCTATCCCGGCGACGAGCATGGGCGAGCAGATCGCCAGCACCAGCGCGACCCCCGCTCCGGCGGCTTATCCGACGATGGCCCCGACGCCTGGCATTGGCATGCCCGATGGTCGGCTCGGCATCCAGGACCAGGTTACCGATCTGGGTGAGCAAGCCAAGCAATTCCACAACGGCCCATTGCTGTGGATGTGCGCGATCATCAGCATCTTCGTTTTGCTGTTGCTCGGCTACACCATGTTTCGCTTCCGCCGCGGCGCCAACCCGACCCCGTCGCGGACCAGCCATCACACCATGCTCGAAGTCGTCTGGACCCTGCTTCCGGTGCTCGTGCTGGTGGCAATCGCGATCCCCTCGATCCGTCTGCTTGCGGCGCAATATTCGCCGCCGCCGGCCGATTTGACGATTAAGGTCGTCGGCCACCAATGGTATTGGACCTATCAATATCCCGACAATGGCGGGGTCGAGCTGGTCTCGAACATGCTCAAAGAAAAGGCCGATGTGAAGCCGGGCGAGCGCTATCGCACCGATCATGACGGCCCGATCATGCTCGCCACCGACGAACGGCTGGTGATCCCGGTCAACAAGGTCGTGAAGTTCCTGATCACCTCCGAAGACGTGATCCACAGCTTCGCCATGCCCGCCTTCTGGATCAAGATGGATGCTAACCCCGGCCGAGTGAACGAGACTTGGGTCAAGGTGACGCGGCCCGGAGTTTATTTCGGCCAATGTTCCGAACTGTGCGGCGCGCGCCACGGCTATATGCCGATCGCTATCGAAGTCCTGCCGCAAGCGCAGTTCGATGCGTGGCTGGCGTCGAAGGGCGGAACGCCCAAAGGCGCCAAGCCGGCCACGACCGCAGCAGCAGTGGTCGCACCGGCGGCGGCGGCGACCTCGGCACCGGCCCCGGCCAACGATACTGCGGCTGTTGCCCAGCCTGCCATCAACCAGGCCGCGACGGCCCAGAATTAAGCGGAAGCGACCAACAACAATGAGCACCATCCCCGCCGACGCCCATGCGCTCAAGGCCCACGAGTCGGGCTATTCTTCGCATCATGACGCGGACCACAAGCCGGGCTTCTTCGCCCGCTGGTTCATGTCGACCAATCACAAGGATATTGGGACCCTCTACCTAATCTTCGCGATCGTCGCCGGGATCATCGGTGGCGGCATCTCGGGCATCATGCGTGCCGAACTGGCCGAGCCGGGCATCCAGATCCTGACCCAGGGCTGGCCGCTCGGTGCGGGCAGCGCCAACATGGACGAGGCGCTCCACCACTGGAACGTGCTGATCACCGCCCACGGGCTGATCATGGTATTCTTCATGGTCATGCCGGCGATGATCGGCGGCTTCGGCAACTGGTTCGTCCCGATCATGATCGGCGCGCCCGACATGGCCTTCCCGCGGATGAACAACATTTCGTTCTGGCTGCTCGTCCCGGCGTTCATCCTGCTGCTTGGATCGTCGTTCGTCTCGGGCGGTACCGGGCTTGGCGCAGGCACCGGCTGGACGGTCTATGCCCCGCTATCGACCATCGGATCCCAAGGCCCATCGGTCGACATGGCGATCTTCTCGCTTCATCTGGCGGGCGCAAGCTCGATCCTTGGCGCGATCAATTTCATCACCACCATCTTCAACATGCGCGCGCCGGGGATGACCCTGCACAAGATGCCATTGTTCGTGTGGTCGATCCTGGTCACGGTGTTCCTGCTATTGCTCGCGCTTCCGGTGCTGGCCGGGGCGATCACCATGCTGCTGACCGATCGCAACTTCGGCACCAGCTTCTTCGACGCGGCGGGCGGCGGCGATCCGGTGTTGTACCAGCATCTGTTCTGGTTCTTCGGCCACCCCGAAGTGTACATCATGATCCTGCCCGGCTTCGGCATGGTCAGCCAGGTGATCGCCACCTTCAGCCGCAAGCCGGTATTCGGCTATCTCGGCATGGCCTATGCCATGGTCGCGATCGGCGTCGTCGGGTTCGTGGTTTGGGCGCACCACATGTTCACCATCGGCATGGACGTGAATACGAAGATGTATTTCACCGCCGCGACGATGATCATCGCGGTCCCAACCGGGGTCAAGATTTTCAGCTGGATCGCGACGATGTGGGGCGGCTCGCTGACCTTCGAAACGCCGATGCTGTTCGCCATCGGGTTCATCTTCCTGTTCACCGTCGGCGGCGTCACCGGGGTCGTTCTGGCCAACGGCGGGGTCGATAATTACATGCACGACACCTACTACGTCGTGGCCCATTTCCACTACGTGTTGAGCCTCGGCGCGGTGTTCAGCCTGTTCGCCGGCTTCTATTACTGGTTCGGCAAGATGTGGGGCAAGATGTACAACGAGTTCCTCGGCAAGCTGCACTTCTTCATTATGTTCATCGGCGTGAATTTGATTTTCTTCCCGCAGCATTTCCTCGGCCTTGACGGCATGCCGCGGCGGATCCCGGACTATACCCCGGCCTTCTCCTACTGGAACAAGATTTCGAGCATCGGCTATGCGATCATGGCGCTCGGGATGGTGGTGTTCTTCGTCAACGTCATCTGGTCGCTGGCCAAGGGCAAGAAGGCGGCCGACAATTATTGGGGCGAAGGCGCGACGACCCTCGAATGGACACTGTCGAGCCCCCCGCCGTTCCACCAGTTCGAGACGCTGCCGAAGGTGGATTGAGGCACAGCACTCAAGTCATCCCGGCGCAGGCGGGATCCAGTCCAGCAATCAAGCGCCCCGGCCTCACCGCCGGGGCGTTCTTGGTTGGCTTATTTGACCCTGACCACCTTCACCATCTTCACCACCGGCTCCAGCATCTGCCCCTTCATCGCGCCGTCGCCTTTGGTCGGTGACCTTGGGCTGGCGAAGATCGCCTGAACGACGTCCATCCCCTCGACCACCATGCCGAACGGCGCGAAACCCGCCGAACTCGCGGTGGCGTTGAAATAGGGCACGTCGGCGGTGAGGATGAAGAAGTCGCTGCGGGTGGTCTTAGCCCCGGCATTGGCCATCACGATCGCGCCGGCCTTGTTCTTCAGCCCGGTGATGATGGTAGTCTCGATCCCGATCGGCGGCAATTGCTTGGCGCCGTCGCGTGACCCGCCCTGGATCAGCCCGCCCGTCTGAAGCGGCATCGAGCGATAGAATGGCTGGCCGTCGAGCATATGCTTGTCGACATAAGCGAGGAAGTTGGCGGTGGTCAGCGGCGCGTGCCCGCGATCGAGCGCGACGACGATGCGGCCCTTTTCGGTCTCGATCGCGACGCGCACCAGGTCGGCCTTGGGGGCGACGACGGCGGCGGGGGCGATGGGTTGGGCAAGCCCTGGGGCAGCGATGGCCGCAACTAAGGCGGCGAGGATGATTCGGTTGACCATACGCAAATCCTAGCAAAGCAAAGATGAACCGCCGATTCGCGCCTTTCCCTTGTGGCCGCAAGCTTTTATAGGCGCGGCCATGACTTCGATTCCGATGGATCAGACGCACCCGCTCCCGGCGGACTGGCGCGACCTGCTCGCGCTGACCAAGCCCAAGGTGATGCGGCTGGTGGTCTACACCGGGCTGGCCGGGTTGCTCGCCGCGCCGGGGCCGGTCAATATCATCCTCGGCTTCACCGCCGTGCTGTGTATCGCGCTCGCCGCCGGGGCCGCAGGGGCGCTTAACCAATGGTATGAGAGCGACATTGACGCGCTGATGACGCGCACCGCCAATCGCCCGCTTCCGGCCGGGCGCATGACCCGCCAGACCGCGCTTCACTTCGGAGTCGGCCTGAGCGTCTTTTCGGTCGTGCTAATGGATCTTGCGACCAACCATGTCGCCGCCGCATGGCTGGCAGTGTCAATCCTGTTCTACGTCGTCATCTACACCGTATGGCTCAAGCGCCGCACCGCGCAAAACATCGTTATCGGCGGGGCTGCCGGGGCGTTTCCGCCGTTGATCGGCTGGGCCGCCGCGACCGGCCATGTCACGACCATGCCGATCCTGCTGTTCGCGATCATCTTCCTGTGGACCCCGCCGCATTTCTGGGCGCTGAGCCTGTTCGTGCGGATGGATTATGCCGCTGCCGGTGTGCCGATGATGCCGGTCGTCGCCGGGCTCGCCGCGACCCGCCGCCAGGTCCTGCTCTACACATTGCCGATGGTCGCCGCCGCGGTCGCACCGTGGGCGATGGGGTTCACCGGATGGATCTACGGCGTCACCGCGATCATCCTCAACGCGATCTTCCTCGTGCTGGCCATCGCCGTTTCGCGCAACACTGCGACCGAGCCCGCGCAAATGGGGCCCGAGAAACGCCTGTTCGCATTCTCGATCCTTTATCTATTTGTCTTGTTTGGCGCGCTCGTTGCAGATCGGATGTTCATCGCATGACCCCTGACCAGGAAACCGAACTCAAGCGCCGTCAGAAAAGCCGCTCGATGATCACCGCCTTGCTGCTTGGGCTGTTCGTAGTGCTGATGTTTGCCATTTCGATGGCCAAGATGGTGGTCGCCCCGTGACCAGCCTCGCCGCCAAGAACCGCATTGTCGGGTTTCGCGCGGCGACCTTCGGGCTGGTGATGCTTGGCGTCGCCTTCGCCGCCGTCCCGCTGTACCGCGCCTTTTGCCAGTTGACCGGGTTCGACGGCACCACCCAGCGCGCCGAGGCCGCACCCGGCGCGATCGCCGGACAGATCGGGGTCCGCTTCGACGCCAATATCAACGCCGCGCTGCCGTGGAATTTCGGCCCCGAGCAGAAGACGGTGCGGATCCACCCGGGCGCGAAAACCACCATCTATTATCTTGCCGAGAATATGGCTGGCCGATCGACCACCGGGCAGGCGGCGTTCAACGTCTCCCCAGCGCAGGCCGGCGCCTATTTCAGCAAGATCGAATGTTTCTGCTTCACCGAGCAGACGCTGAAGGCCGGTGAAAAGGTGCGGATGCCGGTGGTGTTCTTCGTCGATCCCAAGATCCGCACCGACCCGGCGACCCGCGACATTGACGAAATTACCTTGAGCTACACCTTTTACCCTGTGGAAAGTCCCGAGCGCAGCCGCTAGAGCGCGTTCAGGACGAGATGGAACGACAGTAGGAAGCATCCATGGCCGGCACCAAGAATCACGATTATCACATCCTCGCGCCCGATCCGTGGCCGATCATCGGCGCCTTCTCCTCGCTCGCCATGTTCGGCGGGCTGGTGATGTGGATGCACGACAATCCGTACGGCACGTTCATCGGCCTCGCCGGTTTCGCGATGGTGCTGGTGACGATGTATTCATGGTGGTCGAACACCATCAAGGAAGCACATGCCGGCGACCATACGCCGGTCGTCTCGCTCCACCTGCGCTACGGGATGATCCTGTTCATCGCCTCTGAAGTGATGTTCTTCGTCGCCTGGTTCTGGGCCTTCTTCTCATCGGCCCTATTCCCTTCCGTGATGGACGCGGTTGGCGGGCATTGGCCCCCCAAGGGCATCGAAGTACTCGATCCGTTCGGCTTTCCATTGCTCAATACGTTGATCCTGCTGTGCTCGGGAACGACGGTCACCTGGGCGCATCACGCGTTGATCCACGGCGATCGCAAGGGCCTCAAGCTTGGCCTGCTGCTGACGATCGGGCTTGGCCTGCTCTTCTCCGGCATCCAGGCGTGGGAATATGCCCATGCGCCGTTCGCCTTCAAGCTCGCCAATGGCGGCAACATCTATTCGTCGACCTTCTTCATGGCGACCGGCTTCCACGGTTTCCACGTCATCGTCGGGACGATCTTCCTGATCATCTGCTACCTTCGCGCGGTGAAGGGCGACTTCACCCCCAAGCAGCATTTCGGCTTCGAAGCCGCGGCCTGGTACTGGCATTTCGTCGACGTCGTCTGGCTGTTCCTGTTCGTGTCGATCTATGTCTGGGGCGGCTGGGGCGCGCCGATCCACGGCTGATCGGGTGACGAATGCGCCGACTCTGGCCGCGGCTAGCCTTAAAGGGCTGTGTCCGCGCTGCGGTGCGAAGGCCCTGTTTGCCGGGATCGTCCGCTTTTCCGACCGATGCCGTGATTGCCGCCTCGACTTCAAGTCGTCTGACGTCGGCGGCGGGCCCGAGGTGTTTCTGATCCTGATCGTAGGCGCAATTACCGTGGTCGGCGCCTTGCTGGTCGAGCTTCGCTTCACACCACCGTGGTGGATCCACCTGATCTGGATCCCGGTCGCCGCGATCCTGACGGTCGCTGGGCTTCGGGTGGCAAAAGCGGCCTTGTTTTACCAGTCGTTTCGCCACCACGCCGGCGAAGGGCGGCTCTCCAAATGAACTGGAAGCGCCTGCCGATTATCCCGACCATTCTCGTTGCCGCAGCAGTGGCGACGATGATTGGGCTTGGCTTGTGGCAGATCCGTCGTGCGCAGTGGAAGTCCGGGTTGCTGGCGCAATATGAAGCCGCGCGGACCATGCCTGCGATCGGCTGGCCGACGGTGCCGGTCAAGGAGCCGCTACCCCTGTATCGCAAAGCCACGGGCAATTGCCTGCGCGTTGCCAACTACCGCACGCGGCCCGGCCAGAATTTAAGCGGTGAGCCGGGTTTCCTGGTCATCGCCGATTGCGTGACGGGGGCCGAAGGACCGGGCATGGCGGTCGAGATGGGCTGGTCGAAAGACCCCGCTGCCGGGCGCGGTTGGGGCGGCGGATTGGTCAGCGGGATCATCGCCCCCGACCGCGATCGGCGCATGCGGCTGGTGGTCGACAAGCCGTTGCAGGGGCTTGCCGCATCGGCCCGGCCATCGACCGAATCGATCCCCAACAATCATTTGAGCTACGCCTTCCAATGGTTCTCCTTCGCGATCATCGCGCTGGTGATTTACGGCATTGCGGTGCGCAAGCGGCTGCAGGGGGTGGACGCCTGATGGCCGCCGATCTCACCCGCCTGTCGAACGGCCTGACGGTCGCGATCGACCCGATGCCCGGAGCGCGCTCGGCCTCGATCGGGCTGTACGCCGGGGTCGGATCGCGCTCGGAAAGCGCGGGCAAGGGCGGGCTCGCGCATTTGCTCGAACATATGGTGTTCAAGGGCGCTGGCGGGCGCGATGCGCGCGGCATTGCCGAGGCGATCGAGGATGTTGGCGGGTCCTTGAATGCATGGACCGCGCGCGACCAGACGGTGTTCCACGCGCGCACCTTGCCCGATGACGTCGGCCTCGCGCTCGAACTGGTCGCCGACCTCGTCCGCGCGCCAAAGCTCGACGCGGACGAGCTCGAGCGCGAGAAACAGGTCATCCTGTCCGAGCTTGGCGAATGCCTCGATGCGCCCGACGACCTCATCCACGATCATTTGTTCGAAGCCGCGCTCGGCGACCAGCCGCTCGCCCGCCCGGTGCTCGGCCGCGAGGCAAGCATCCTCGCGCTGACCCGCGATGATTGTCTCAACTGGCTGGCCGAAGAATATCGCCCATCGCGGCTGGTGATTGCTGCAGCCGGCGCGGTCGATCCTGACGCAATCCTGTTGCTGGCCGAGCGTCTGTTCGGCGATCTCGAGCCCGCCGACCCGCCCGCGATCCCGACCGCTAGCTTCGTCGGCGGCATCCGCTCCGACCGCAAGGCCGCCGAGCAGACCCATCTCGCCTTCGCGCTCCCCGGCCTGCCCTCGTCGCATGACGATGCCCCGGCGCTGGCCTTATTCTCGCAGGCCGTCGGTGGCGGGATGTCGTCGCGCTTGTTCCAGGAGCTGCGCGAGGAACGCGGGATGGCTTATTCGATCTATTCGTGGACCCAGGGCTTTGCCGACACCGGGCTGTTCGCGGTCAATCTGTCGACCGACAAGGCGCGCGCGGCGGAAGCGATGGCGCTCGCTCGCGACTGCGTCAGCCGCGCTGCCGAGGACCTCACCGACGCCGAGCTGAACCGCGCCCGCGCGCAGGTCGAAGCCGGGCTGATCATGGCCCTCGAGACCCCCCAGGGTCGCGCCGATTCAATCGCGCGATCAATCGAGATCTTCAATCGCATCATGACGCTGGACGAAATGCTTGCCGAACTCCGTGCCGTTACAGCACAGGGTGCGCGTACCGTCGCCCAGACCATGCTCAACGGCCCGGTCGCCCTCGCCTCGATCGGCGGCAAGCTGGCGCTCGCGGCATGACCAGCCTATCGACCATCATCGCCGAACCATGGGATGATTGGGGCCTGATCGACAGCGGCAACGGCCAAAAGTTCGAACGCTACGGCCCGATCCGCGTCGTCCGCCCCGAACCGCAGGCGATGTGGGCCCCGGCCAGCGCCGCCTGGGACCCCGACGCAACCTTCATGCCCGGATCGGACGAGGATGGCGGCGGTCGCTGGCAGCAGCATCGCGCAGTCCCGCGCGATTGGCCGCTGGCCCGAGGCGAGGTGCGCTTTCACGCCAGCCTGACCCCATTCCGCCACCTGGGCTTCTTCCCCGACATGGCCCCGCAATGGGATTTCATGCGGGAGCGAAGCGCCGACGCCGAGGTGATGAACCTGTTCGGCTACACCGGGGTCGGCACATTGCTGCTGAGCGACGCTGGGGCAAAGCTGGTCCATGTCGACGCGTCGAAGAAGTCGGTCGAGGGCGGGCGGCGCAATGCCGAGCTGTCGGGGATGAGTGACCGCCCGATCCGCTGGATCGTCGACGACGCCGCCAAGTTCACCGCGCGTGAAGTCCGCCGCGGGCGGCGGTACGACGGCATCCTGCTCGACCCGCCCAAGTTTGGGCGCGGCCCCGAGGGCGAAGTGTGGCGGCTCGAGGAGCATCTTGCCCCCCTGCTCGGCGATTGCGTGAAATTGCTCGATGCAGACAGCCGGTTCCTGGTACTGACCGTCTATGCGGTGCGGATGTCGGCGCTGGCGATCGGCGAATTGCTCCGTCAGCTAACCGCTGACCTTGGCGGCACGGTCGAATGCGGCGAGATGGCGGTGCGCGAGGAAGCGCGCGGATTGCTGCTCCCAACCGCGATTTTTGCGCGGTGGGCTAAGTCCTAGCGGCCCGGATCGCTGCAGCGGTAACGAATGGCGCACCCGCTAACGTCAGCAACGCCACGGCGGCTTCGAGCTTGAGCGCACCTTCCTGATCAATCCCGGTCGCTGCAGCGCCGAAGATTACCAATGGAATCGCGAGCGGCATCAGTAATAGCCCGGCGAGCGATCCAGCACGCGGCAGGCCGGCGGTCAGCGCGGCAACCGTCACCGCGAGCGCGGCCAGCGCCGGGGTGCCGATCGCCAGCGCGATGATCGCGCGTAGCAATGCCGGGCCGTCAAGCCCGACAAGGACGCTGGCGGGGATGGCGGCGATCAGCAGCAACGGCCCGAAAGTCAGCCAGTGGCCGGCGATCTTGGCAAAGGCGATGCCTTCTTCGCTCGCTCCAGACAGCGCGAGCTGGTCGAGGATTCCATCGGCTCGGTCGGGCTCTACCAGCCGCTCGATCGGGAGCAAGGCCGCCGTCAGCGCGGCGATCCACAACGCCCCGCCGCCAATCCGCGCGAGCAGTTTGGCATCGGGGCCGACCGCGAACGGGACGATCGCCGCAACCAACAGGAAAAAAGCGATTGGAAGCCACGCCGTACCGGCCAGCCCACGCCGAATTTCGCGGCCAATGAGCCTGGCGATCATTTGCCAACCTCAAGCGTTCGCCAATCATTGCCAAGCGCTATGTGACTGGCGGCAAGGACCGCGCCGCCGCTACGGCGGTGACTGCTCATCACCAACAGCAGTCGTTCCACGCCATCCGAATCCAGGCCGTTCAGCGGCTCGTCCAACATCCAGATGCGGGCGTCCGACGCTATGACTCGTGCCAGCCTTGCCTTACGGGCCTGGCCTGCGGAAAGCAGCCGGACAGCGGTGTTGGCGAGATGCTCGATACCCATAATTTCAAGGGCGCAATCGAGTGGATAGTTTGGCACCCACTGACGAAGCGCCCGCCTCAGGGACAATTCGCGATCTAAGGCGAGGTTCTCGTCAGCGATTGCGATCTTTGACTCACAGGTGACACTTCCTGCATTCGGCCGGAGCAGCCCCGCCAGCAGCCGGATCAGGCTCGACTTGCCGCACCCATTGGGGCCGATCAGACAAAGCCCCTCGCCTGGCGACAGCGCGAGGTCGAGTCCCTCGAACAACAGCCGACCGCCACGAACCAGCGCCAGCCCCCGCCCCTCGACCAGCAGGGTCAAGCCTGCTCCTCAAGCGCGTGCATCGCCTCGTCCGACAGCCCGAAATGATGGCCCGCCTCATGGATCAAGATGTGGCGGATGAGATGCTCGAAATCCTCCCCCTCCTCGACCCACTCATCGAGGATCGCGCGGCGGAACAGGCGGATCCGATCGGGCAGCTGGCTCGGCGCGTCGACGCTTTTCTCGCCGATAGGAACGCCCTCATAGACCCCGGTCAGGTCGAGCGGATGATCGATCCCGAGTTGGGCGAGCAGGTCCTGCTCGGCCAGTTCGTCGACCTGCAGCACGATATCGCGCAGGTGATCGGCGAAAGGCGACGGAAGACCTGCCAGGGCAGCGCGCGCGATCTCCTCGATCTCGTCCGCCGAAGGGGGAATGTCGAAGCGCCGCGTCATAGCATCCGCCTTAGAGGGCGCGGCCCCTTCCCGGCAAGCTTGCGGGCGGCCACGCGTCCGCCTAAACGCCGCTCCATTCCAGGCATCTCGAGATGTGCGGAGCGGTGGCCGAGTGGTCGAAGGCGCTCGCCTGGAAAGTGAGTATACGGCAAAACCGTATCGTGGGTTCGAATCCCACCCGCTCCGCCACTGACAATTTTCTTGGAACTCGAAAGAAGTTGGAATGGTCTTCGCGACCGTGCCAGCAGCAAGAATGAGTAGCTCAATCCTGTGTAAAAGCGAACTGGCTGAGGATGCGAAAGAGCCTATGATTGCTATTGACGCAAGATTAGTGCGTATCCTGACTCGTGCTTTTCAGCGGGTTTGACGTCCAATCAATGTTACTGCTGTCGAGTGGAGTAAGCTCTATCACATACCGCGCTCCAAGATTCCGGGCTCATCGGCCCCTCACTCGCCATCCTGCCCGCGCTACGCGCTTCACTTTGCATCGCGAGGGCGCTTGACGATGAACGCTCCTGTTCTCAGCATCATCGTCCCGGTCAAGGATGAAGAACACGCGATCGCGCCGTTTGTCAGCCGACTATTCAACGTCCTTGGAGCGCTGGCCGATCCGGCTTCGACCAGCTTTGAGATCCTGTTTGTCGACGACGGCAGCACTGACCAAACAATGACCCAGATACGCATCGCCTGCCAGGCCGACCCCCGGATCCGGGCGATTTCACTGTCGAGGAATTTCGGCAAGGAAGCAGCGCTGACAGCGGGGCTTGACCATGCCAGGGGCGCTGCGGTTGTCCCCCTCGATGTCGACCTCCAGGACCCGCCCGAAACCCTTGGCGAGATGATTGCCAAATGGCGCGAAGGATTTGAAATCGTCTATGGAGTTCGCGCCAACCGTCAGAGCGACAGCCTACCCAAGCGCCTTACTGCCGACCTTTTCTACCGAGCGCATAATGCCCTCTCACAGGAGAAAATTCCTGAGCATGCTGGCGACTTTCGATTGCTCGACCGGGCGGTGGTCGAGGTGATCCGGGCGATGCCCGAACGGACTCGCTTCATGAAAGGCATGTTTGCTTGGGCCGGTTTCAAATCTGCGGCGGTGTTCTATCAGCGCGGGGAGCGCTCGATCGGCGCAACCAAATATAGTTATTGGAAGCTGTGGACACTCGCCGTCGACGGCATCACCTCGGCCTCGACCGTGCCCTTGCGCGTGTGGAGCTACATCGGCGGAGCGGTCGCCTTACTTGCACTTGGCTATGCAATTTTCATCATCGTACGCACGCTTGCATTGGGTATCGACGTGCCCGGATATGCCTCGATGATGGTCGGGGTGCTGTTCCTCGGTGGGCTGCAGCTGGTCAGTCTTGGCGTACTCGGCGAATATGTCGGGCGGATCCTTACGGAAGTGAAGCGTCGCCCGCTGTACGTTGTGCGCGAGACAATTGGGGGCAGCGACTGATGGACCGCGCCGTTTTCGATCGTATGGCCGAACTGGACCAATGTCATTGGTGGTTCACCGCGCGGCGCCGCATTCTGTCGAGCGTTATTCGCCGGATCGTCCGACCGCCAGCCAGTGCGCGGATTCTCGAATTGGGCTGCGGAACGGGGCATAATCTCGACATGCTTGGCGCATTCGGGCGGGTCGAAGCGAGCGAGCTCGATGACCATGCGCGCGATCTCGCTGCAAAACGCCTCGGCCGCCCGGTTGAAAAAATCGCGCTGCCCGATCTGGGTAAGTTTTCAGGAGAGCGTTTCGATCTGATCGCCTTGCTCGACGTACTCGAGCATGTGCCGGACGACAAAAAGTCTCTGGCCGCTATCTTCGACATATTGAAGCCCGGCGGCGCACTGTTGCTGACCGTCCCTGCCAATCCGTGGATGTGGAGCGCGCACGATCTCGCGCACCATCATCACCGCCGCTACCGCAAGGCGGAGATCGGTGGCTTGGCTAGCGCGGCGGGGTATGAGGTGGAGCTGCTGTCGCCATTCAACACTTTGCTGTTTCCGCTCATTGCCGGAGTGCGCGCGGTCAACAAGAAATTGGGGCGGGACAGCGCTGACGACGCCTTGCCGCCCAAGCCGGTAAACGGGATGCTCGACAAGATTTTCGGTGCGGAGGCAGGGCTTGTCGGTCGATTGCCGTTTCCGTTCGGCGTGTCCTTGATCGCGGTGCTACGTCGGCCAAAGGACGCGCGTCAACGTGCTTGATACAGTCCGCCGCGAGGGGGCAACCTAAACGTGTATTCAGCAGTTAATTTTCAGAAATCACGGCTTGGATAAGGCCAACATCGCGTCAGACGCGGCCATGCCCGAAGCGCGATCGGCGGCGGATCTATTGCGCTTGAGCCTTCTCGCCTTCGCGCTGGCGGCAAATCTGTGGCCGCTCTACCAGTTTATCGGAAGCATGATCTGGTTCCGCGAGTATCTGGGCGACTTCAAGGTTTTCTGGGGAATTTCGTCCGTCCCTCTCGACGAAATCTACGATCATCGTGTCTTTGCCTACCCCCCGACGGCGCTCATGCTGATCTTGCCGTTCGGCCTGCTTACCTTTTGGCCATCGCTCATTCTGTGGAGCAGCGCCGGGGCAGCGGCGATTAGCTGCGCTGCGAGGCGTCTCATGCAGCCCCGTGCAATCGCGATTGGCTTCCTCACTTATGCGGGTATCGGCGTCCTCTTGCACGGTCAGATTAGCCTATTTGTGGGTGCGTTGATCATGGCGGGCTTAAGCGCTTCGCCGCCGCGTTGGCGTGGGGCACTCTTGGCCGCTGCAGCGGTGATCAAACCCCAGTCATTGTTGGCCGCGCCGGTGGCACTGATCGCAGAGCGCAACTGGACGGCCATCGGCTGGGCGATATTGGTCGGATGTGCCCTGTCTCTTCTTTCGGTGCTTCTGTTCGGGTTCGACCTGTGGGTGCGTTGGATAACCGAATTGCCGAACTTCCATGCCTATCTGGTCACCCGAGGACTCGATCAGATGGACGTGGGCACCTACGGGCTAGCACGATCCCTGGGCTTACCCGGCTGGGCATTCATGTTTTCAATTCCACTGGGCGTTGCAACGAGCTGGCTTGTCTTTCGAAGGGAAGCGCCGCCGCTCGACCGCTACGCGGCGTTCGCAGCCTCCACCGTGCTGATGTCGCCCTACACTCTGTTTTATGACCTGGCCGGTTTGACCCTGGCCTGCGTTGCGCTGTTGCTCGATCGCGAACGATCGCCGTTGACCTGGTTGGCGGCGGCGATGGTCATAAGTTCGACTTTCGCGGGCCCAGGAATCATCATCCTTGCTACGATGCTCAGTTTTGAGGCGCTTCGCCGGACCAGACTGACCTCCAGCGCAGGTTAGATTGTATCAATCAAGCGGAGGTCGCTCATGATGCCAAAGAGGCCACTCAACTTGTCCTCAATCGTGCCAGGTAAATCCGTGGCGCTTGGCGAAATCGGTTGCCGCGGTCGGCCCGCGCGTCCCCGCCGCATAAGATTCGGGCCTTATCTTGGCTTCGGCCAAAGCGGCGCGAATGCCGTCGATCCACTGCCACTGCGCCTCAACCTCATCGCGGCGGACGAACAAAGTCGGATTGCCCTCGATCAGATCGAGCAACAGCCGTTCGTAAGCAATCCGCCGACGATGATCGGCGAAGGCGTCGTTGCGACCGAGGTCGAGCGGGATTTCGCGCAGCCGGATGCCCTTACGGTCGAGTCCCGGGGTCTTAGCCATCATTGCCAGCCCGATCGTCTCCTCCGGCTGCAATGAGATAATCAATTTGTTGGGCAAGGTCGTGGCCCCGCCGGCAGCGAAGATGGAGAACGGGATGCATTTGAACTGGATGAAAATTTCGCTCCGCCGCGCCGCCAGCCGCTTGCCCGTGCGCAGGTAGAATGGCACCCCTTGCCAGCGCCAATTGTCGATCTCCGCTTTAAGGGTAACGAACGTCTCGGTCTGGCTGGCACGGCCAAGCTCGCCGTCATAGCCGGGCACTGCGGCGCCATCGATCACCCCGGCTTCATATTGGCCGGTGACGCTGTCGTTGGCGATATCGGCGGTGCTGATCGGGTGGAGCGCGCGGAGCACCTTGACCTTCTCGTCGCGGACCGCGGTCGGGTCGAAATCGGTCGGCGGCTCCATCGCCACCAAAGCGAGCAATTGCAGCATGTGGTTCTGGACCATGTCGCGCAGCGCGCCCGCGCCCTCGTAATAATCGACCCGCCCCTCGAGCCCCACGGCTTCGGAGACGGTGATCTGGATATGGTCGATATGCGCATTATTCCACAGCGGCTCGAACAACAGGTTCGCGAACCGCAGCGCGAGCAGATTCTGCACCGGTTCTTTGCCGAGATAGTGATCAACCCGGAAAATCTGCGATTCGGCGAACCGCGCAGCGACCGCATCGTTGATCTCCTTGCTTGAGGCGAGATCTGAACCGAGTGGCTTTTCGAGCGCCAGTCGGACATTGCTCGATGCCAGACCGACCGCCTCGAGCCCGGCGATCACGGGTTCGAACAAGGTCGGCGCGGTCGATAGAAAGATGGCGAGACGCGGTTCCTCGTCGCCGACCGCCTTGGCCAGCTTGGCGAAACTTTGTTCGTCGTTGATGTCGAGCGTGACATAATCGAGGCGGGCGAGGAAGCGCGTCGCAACCTCCTCATCGAAGAAGCCGTCGGGCAGATGCTCCTC